>WQZK01000235.1 GCA_009780765.1 Defluviitaleaceae bacterium | reverse complement strand
CAACCCAATCCCTTCAATAATTTGTCTGGAATCTAAACCACGTAATTCTGCATACGTATCTAATTCATTAAAATAAGCGACTCGCATAGCCAAATAAGTATTCGCAAATAATTTAATCGCTTCCGCTTCTGTAGAATCGGTAAATAATACTGGTACATCTTTTTTCATTGCACCTTTCAACAAAAGATTTGCAAAAACCTTAGCTCGTTCTGATTGCTCTCCAACAACGATACGTGACGGATACAAATTGTCATAAAGTGCTTTTCCTTCACGTAAAAACTCCGGCGAAAAGATAATATTCTCCGTATCAAATTTCTCTCGCACACTTTTTGTATATCCCACCGGAACCGTTGATTTAATAATCATAACAGCATCTATATTGATTGACAAAACATTTGCAATAACTGCTTCTACTGCACGTGTATCAAAATAATTTTTTTGGGGATTATAATTGGTTGGTGTTGAAATAATTACATAATCTGCACTCTCAAAGGCTTTATAAGCATCTGTTGTAGCAATTAGGTTTAATTTCTTTGTCGCTAAATATTCTTCAATATCCTTATCCGCAATTGATGACCTTCTTTCATTAATTAAATCCACCTTTTTTTGTATAATATCAAACGCAATAACTTCATTTTCTTGTGCCAGCAAAATAGCATTTGATAAACCTACATAACCTATTCCTGCTACCGCAATTTTCATGCTTCACCTCCGCAATTACATAATAACACGTTCTAAATATTAAATCAAAATCATTATTTTACATAAATTATAATTTTGCCCTTTTAAAAGTAAAGTGACCTTTGTCATGTGAATCAAAAGCAATGGAATCAATTATTGTTTTATCTAGTTGATCATAAATCACGATATTAACACCTCTTAAATTTACAGCTACATTTTTACCATTAATTAAAATATTTCCATTATTACCCCGGCGCCATGCTTTGCTTTCTGCCAATATCGTAAAGTCATTATCTAACGTTGCATATGAATAAGAACAAGGCTCTTCAAATTCTGCAAATGTATCGCTAAGTACATGACCTTTTATGATTGCTCCGACATAGGTTCTCCATAAATCTATTCTAAAATTTGAGAATCCGGCGTCCAAAATAGCTTTTAGTACATTTGGTGGCATATTATCGCCTGCTGTATCTTTAACTGTCAAAACAACTAAAAATCGTTTAGCAGCAATTGGTAGCAATTCAAAATATTGATTATAATCGTTTATTGATCTAAAGAATTCAATTAAAGTTTCGTTTGGTAGGGCGTTAAACACATGCCCATATAATATATTATATTTCAAATTAAGCCTATCCAGACTATTTTGTAAATCTATAATTTGCACCTGTAGTAAAGTCATTGGATCAATTACTTCTAAGTTGATATTATTTTCTTGTGTTATCTCTACATGTTCAGTCATCATTTCGTTGTATTCATTTTTCATAGTTTTCACCTCCTAGTTTTTAGTCGTTGGTTCCATTTATTTGTTTGATAATAGCTCCAATATCTATGTAGGGATGTAGCTTTTCAACAAGAGCTTTGGCTGATATATCATATTCAGACACATCATATGGGCTTAAAATCTTAAAATCAAATTGACTAATAAATTTCAAATATGTTATTAACAACTTTGGCTTGTTACTATTTTGAACAATTGCATTAACCAAATGTGGTATATACGACCGATAACGTTTATAAACCAAATGATATAATTCATATAATTTATTTTCTTTTGCGAGTTGCATTGTTTCATTTAGTCCATTAAGCAGGTCTATCGTTTTATCTTCCGTCCATTCTATTGAAGGGTGAATCCTTAAAACATAGCTAATATCTTTTATTGCATAGAAACGTTTAGCCACTAGCATCGCCCGCACAAAAAAGGGAGGATCCTGAAAACGTAAGTATTTTGGAAATAGTATTTTATTTTCAAAAAGCATTTTACTATTGTAAATAAAACGATGGTACCCATAATCATATTGCCAATCTTGATATTCAATAAATCCATCACAATTAATTTTATAACCATGGTAAGGAAATTCATAATCCGAAAGTAACCGATTACCAATTAACTCTGCAAAAGAACCACCACAAATCAAAGCATTTTGCTCTTTTGCTTTATCATAAAGTTTTTTGAGCGTGTTATATTCAGGATAGTAGTCATCTCCATCAATAAAAGCGATGTACTCACCTTTGGCGAGAGCCATGCCATAATTGCGAGCTATACCAGAGCCTTGATGCTCTTGTTCATATACTTTTATAAATGAGAATTGCTCAGCATATGCGCTAATAATATTTACGGTATTGTCACTTGAACCATCATCAATAATCACTATTTCACAATCGCCCAACACACTTGCATTTATTAAGGCACTTTTTATAGTTTGATGTATTGTCTTTTCAACATTATAAACGGGTATTATAATACTTATTTTATAGTTTTTTATACAACTCCTATCATTATTAGGAAGGTTTTTATGACGTGAAAAATTGATCTCACAAACTAATTTTTCCATTTGTTGATAATGTCTATATACATCATAATTATCGTATTCTCCCTTACTGAAAAGTGATGATTTTATAGCATATTTAAACCACTCTTCTGCCAAAAAGGAATCAAAGACATTCCATGGTTTAAGTTTATCAGCATAATGAATAATCAAAGGGTCACGAACCCCTTCTTCAAACTCCCGTGCGCCATAAATTTCACAGAGACGCTTATTCTCATATTCAGAGTATGGGGCACTGTATTTTGTCATTGCATTATATTTAAATGGTAATACCTTAATACCATTACTAAATGAAACATTAATAATATCTTGGTCTAACGAAGAGTAACGATTGCTTATTCGTTGCAATAATTCCTGACATTTTTTATCTTTTCTAATTTTTGACAAATTAAGTAAAGTAACACCTGCATTTATATAATTTTTAAGATTTGAAATACCTAACCTTTTACGTAAATGTGCAATGCTTCCTTGGTAATAGATATAAGATGCTGCATTGATACCTGCCACATAACTGTGTTCTATTCTTATATCATAAAGTTCTTGTAGATCTCCGGTAATAATTGTATCGACATCTAAATAAATAATTTTATTAATATTCGGAAAATAAGTAGGTGCAACTAATCTAAAATATGTTTCATAAGTAATATGCTCAATTCTCATAAATGCATTACGAAAAACCTCATCTTCAATAACAACAAAATTAATAATATGCTTACCATAAGACTTAACAATCGAAGTGATATTATTTTTATAT
>WQZK01000234.1 GCA_009780765.1 Defluviitaleaceae bacterium | reverse complement strand
TTCAAGAAAATACTCAAAATACTCTGAAAAAACCGAATCAACCGCACCTTTAGCTTCAGAATTACCTAGTTTTGTCTTAGTTTGACCCTCAAACTGCGGTTCTTCAATTTTTAAAGAAATAACTACCTGCAAACCTTCACGCACATCTTCGCCCGAAAGGTTGGCATCATTATCTTTTATCAAATTAAATTTGCGGGCATATGAGTTAATCGTTTTTGTAAGAGCCGTTCTAAAGCCTACAACGTGCGTTCCACCGTCGATTGTATTAATATTATTAACATATGAGTGCACACTCTCGTGAAAACCTTCGTTATATTGCAAAGCTATTTCAACCGAAACATTATCTTTTACTGCCTCACAGTAAAAAATTTCTTCAAAAACAGGAGTTTTATTCTTGTTTATATCTTCAACAAACTGCTTAATTCCACCCTCGTAGTGAAATGATACTTCATTTTTGCTATCTTCCCTTAGGTCTATAAGCGTTATTCTAAGCCCTTTTGTTAAATATGCTGTTTCTTGGAAACGTTTTTCTAAGATTGAAAAATCGTACTCTGTTTCTTCAAAAATTTGGTCGTCAGGTTTAAACAAAACTGTTGTACCACGAGTACTTGTATCACCAACCACAGTTAGTTTTTTTGAAGTATCACCACGGCTAAAACTTTGCTCGTGAATTTTACCGTCTTGATGAATTTGCACAGTTAGCCACTCTGAAAGGGCATTAACAACCGAAGCTCCAACCCCATGAAGCCCGCCAGAAACCTTATATCCGCCACCGCCAAACTTGCCACCTGCATGTAAAATTGTAAAAACAACCTCAACCGCGGGAATACCCTTTTGCGGGTGAATACCAATGGGAATACCACGGCCATTATCACTAACCGAAATAGAATTATCTTCATGAATTTTAACGACGATTTCCGAGCAAAAGCCCGCCAAAGCTTCATCCACGGCGTTATCAACAATTTCATATACAAGATGGTGAAGCCCGCGAGATGAAGTTGACCCTATGTACATGCCGGGACGTTTTCTAACCGCTTCCAATCCTTCTAATATTTGTATTTGATTTTCATCATATGCTTGTGTCATTTAATACTTGTCTCCTCGTTTTATAGCATACTAATATTTTACCATATTTTTAAGCAATTTGCAAGCTTTTTTATATATTTAATATGATTCTACTATCGAGTATAAAAAATTGAATATAGGGCAAAAAAACGCAAATTTCGACTTTTTAACTACGCCACTATTTTGGTTGACAAACTTCGTACGAGGTGTGATATAATATAATTAAATAAAGGCAAAATAAAAGAGAAGTGTACTAACACTTCTCCAACAATCCATTAACGTTGTCCCGAAGGGCAACGGCATAAGCAATTGGCTTGCCGTTATAATTAGATATTAATAAAACATAAAATAAACTGCTAAGATGTGTGCTATGGAGGGTGGAAATAACGCTGCTGGCTGAAAAGTAACGTTGTACCGTTGATTTATAGCAAGGGTGTACTTATGTACCACAACAAGTTATGGTACGTGCACTAGCTTTTTCTAAAAATTTATCTGCTTTGCGACAAATTAATTATCTTTTGCATCCCCTCGCTTCTCGTTCAAATTCGATTAGTTTTTTTATTATTTTCAGTTCCTTTTCGCCAGGATTTACAAAATTCACTTTATTTATAAAAGTTGGGCATAAATTAAAAAATTCTTTCCCAAGAATCGTGTTAATTTTCCCTAGATTACATCCATATGGACAATTGGGTTTTCTACAATAATGCAAGTCATCCCATACAATGTTTTGCCAACCTTCACTAATTATTTTTTCCGCATAACTGTCCATATTGTTCAAATAAAGGATTATAACCCACTTTACATTTTCGGTATTTCTTATCCATTCCTTACCCAGCCGTATATAAAAAAGAGCTTTGCCTTTGTTATTTGCTCTCCATGCATTATGAACGCCTGCCCATATAGGATTCATCTTTTCTAATCGCAAAAATGTGACGAAACTCCAGGCAGACTCTAATACTGCACCATCAAGAAAATGAGGTAGAACATCTTCGATCTTTGCTTTTGTATCCCTTTGTACTTTCAGAGTAGTAATATCGGACATTTGCTTCTCTCCTTAAAAACGGGGGTGCTATTGGATTTATTACGCTACCATATTAACTACCCACCAATCAATAACTTTTTTGAGTTTAGCTAAATCATCGGGGCAAGGGTTATGAAATTGAATATCCGATGTACACACATTGTTATAATTTTTGCCGAAAATGTTTTTGTCTGTACCCGGTTCACTACCGCAACCACATAATTCGCCTTGGTGGACACTGCATAATTTTATGTTCGCAACGATAAATTCCTTCAAGTCATTGTCTAATGAGTTCCATTCCGATTCGGAAGCAACAGGTACATCACATATAAACCATTCCCCATTATCGTGCATATTAAATACAATCAGACAGGGTGATTTATCGTTTTTGACAAAACGACAACCGTTATCCCATTCCATTTTTGGGGTTAAACCTTTTGCTATCAAATAATCAACAAAGTTCAAAGCATTTGTCAGTGCCTCGCCTCTTAGGTTGTTACTTATCTTGTCTTTAATTTCCATAGTTGTTCAATCCTTTCGTGGTTTTTGTACTACATAAGATAAACTATGTTCATGTAATACTAACCAATCGTTATTTCTGCCCTTCACAGCACACACCCTAACCTTTGCTAGTGAGGCGGTTTATTTTTTTATTTTAATATATTACTTCACTTTTTTAATAAGCGTAAGTATTGTTATTATATACCCGCAAAATTGCTAATATATCTGTGTGTCAATAACCATGTACCAAAATAAGATTATTTCCTGCACGGCATCACATCTGCTTCATTTAAGACGACTCTTTAGGGCAAATCAACCCACTCTCTACCTTAAAAATCCTCACATCATCAGTATTAAGCCAATTCTTTGCCATAATATCCTCTATCCCCGTGCAAGTTATAATGGTTTGAATATCATTTAAAAAATTTATTAAAAACCTTTGCCTGTGTTCATCAAGCTCTGAAAAAACGTCATCCAAAAGCAAAACGGGCGTTTTTCCTGTAATTTCTTTCATCAACTCTATTTCAGAAAGCTTTAAAGCAAGTGCCACACTGCGTTGTTGACCCTGCGATGCAAAGCTGCGAACATCCACTCCACCAATCGTCATAAAAATATCGTCTTTGTGGATGCCAACCGTCGTCGTACCTAAAAAAATATCACGCTCAATATTTTTTGTAAGCTTTTGC
>WQZK01000233.1 GCA_009780765.1 Defluviitaleaceae bacterium | reverse complement strand
CGAGTTTAGTGCATGGTGGTTTAACCACAATAATTTAACACCTTGGGCAGAACTTTGGGTATCTCCAACCAGAATATTCCCAAATAATGCTAGTCCATTACATCCAATTCCTCCATTTGGAATGCCTAATTTTGATAACGCTTTTGCATACCCTAACCTCAACGATTGGTTCCCAGAGATAACACCTCGCCCTGGTTATATTTTCAAAGGGTGGAGCGTTAATGGGCAAGATATAGTTACATATGATAATTTATTTAACTATCATAGCGAATGGGGCATTTTTCGAATATTATATGCACAATGGGAACCAGAAGCTTCTCCATACGACATAACAAGACTTGTTATCGGCGGACATGTTGGTGAAATAAATCAAGAAAATGCAACAATAACATTTAATCTTCCTCCACATTTAGTTGTAAATGGCAGATTTGCAGGTAATATGGACGAGCTTGATGCAAATTCTGATACAGTTATATTCTTTGTTGGTGGCTCTGAATGGCCAATTATGGAAGGCAATCTTGTTGGAATTCACACTGGAGACCAAGTTTATATAGCAGGTGGTACGGTTTACACAATTATCCTTAATGTAGATAATGACCATGCTCCTACACAAGCAATCCGTGGCTTAACAATAGGCACACGTGAAGGTATAGTAAATCAAGAAAATGCAACAATAACATTTTTTGTTCCAGCTTATGGCATGACAGGTGCAAGGCTTGCAGGTACTATCACGCATTTAGATGCCGACACTGATACAGTTATATTCTTTGTTGGCGGCATGGAGTGGCCTCTTGGTCAAGGTAGTGCAGTTGGAGTTTATAATGGCGATAGCGTTTACGTTCAAGGTGGCATAGTCTATACAATAGAAATAGTTGTAATCTAATTTTACATCGCAGTAAAAATAACGGCAGAAACTTAATTGTTTCTGCCGTTTGCACAATTTTTTTAAAAAAACATACTATACACCATGATGATTTTTTTATGGTATAAATGAAAACTTTATGCCCTTTATTTTTTTGGAGGTGTATCCCGTGGGTGAATACCTTATTAAAGGTGGAAATAAAATAATTGGCGAAATTGATATTTGCGGTGCAAAAAACTCGATTTTGCCTATATTAGCCTCGGTAGTTCTTAACGAGAACGAAAGTATTATACACAATGTGCCTAAGATTTCTGATACTTTTGTGGCTATTGATATTTTAAAATCTATTGGCTGTAAAGTTGAGCTAAAAGGTAGCACGATAATTGTAAATTCTAAAGATATTAATAATATTGAAGTGCCTGCAGGGCCTGTTCGAGAAATGCGTTCTTCAATAATATTTCTTGGTGGAATTTTAGGTAGATTTAAAAAGGTTAAAATTTCATACCCTGGCGGATGTGAGCTTGGGGCGAGGCCAATAGATTTTCATATAAAGGCCATGAGGCAGCTTGGGGCAACAATTACCGAGGAACAAGGCTTTTTGATGTGTGAGGCAAAAAAGCTAATTGGAACAAGAATAAATTTAGATTTTCCTAGCGTAGGTGCAACACAAAACATCATGCTTGCAGCCGTTTTTGCAAAAGGCGAAACAATAATTTCAAATGCTGCAAAAGAGCCAGAAATTGTTGATTTGCAAAACTTCTTAAATGCGATGGGGGCTAGTATTAAAGGTGCTGGCACGGATATGGTTGTTATAAGTGGAGTACAAAAACTTAAGGCTGTTGAGTATAAAATTATGCCCGATAGAATAATTGCAGGAACGTATTTGGTTGCCACGTCAATCACCAATGGCGAGATTTTGGTTAAAGATGTTATTCCAGAGCATTTAAACGCAATTACAAGTAAATTGATAGAAACGGGTTGTGATATAAAGACTTTTGAAAATTCTATCTGGCTTAAAGCTCCAGAACGCTTAAGGGCAATCCACAGACTTAAAACCTACCCTTATCCGGGCTTTCCAACAGATATGGGCCCACAATTTATGACGCTTCTAAGCATTGCAAACGGTAACAGCATAGTTGAAGAAACCATATTCGAAGGCAGAAATAAGCATATAAGCGAATTTATGCGAATGGGAGCAAATATAGTTTTATTAAAAGACGGCATGACTTCTTTAATAACAGGCGTTAAAAACCTTAACGGAACAACTGTTATGGCAAAAGATTTACGTGGTGGGGCATCTCTAGTTCTTGCAGGACTTTGTGCAGAAGGAGAAACAATTGTGCAAAATGCCTCTTTTGTAGAAAGAGGATACGAGCATATTGAAAAAGACTTGAAAAAATTAGGTGCAAATATAGTGTTGAGATAGACAAAAGGCGAACACCGTTCGCCCTTACATAATAACCATAAATTTTTATTTTCTTAATATCTTATCCATTGATTTGCCTTTTGCTAATTCATCAATTAATTTATCTAGGTACCTAATCTTCTGCATCATTTCGTTCTCTATTTCTTCAACTCGATATCCACAAATTACTCCTTTGATAAGAGAAGCATTATAGTTAAAATCAGGAGCATAATTAAAAAATGCTTCCATATTTACTTCTTGCTCAATTACCCGCTGCAAAGAAGTTTCGTTATACCCTGTAAGCCAAAATATAATTTCATCTACCTCTTGCTTTGTTCTGCCTTTTTTCTCAGCCTTTTGTATATATAAAGGATATACATTTGCAAAAGGCATTGCAAAAATTTTATGATTTGCCATAGTTTTTCTTTCACCTCGCAAAAAGTCTATTTTTTAACTGCTGAAAATGTTATAAGAGATGAATTATTTGAGGTACCATACCCAAGCTCATAACTTATATCAACAAACCCTGCCGATTTAAGAAGCATTTCAAATTCTAGTATACCATACCAATATAGAGTGAAATTAGAAACTTCTGTTTTTTGTACTTCGCCATTTTTAAGAAGCTCATACCTATGAATATATGATGTTTTTTGTGCAATCCAGTCAATATCTTGACTACTGCTTGTGAATAAAATACCTATATCATTACATAGCGGATAGCTATAAGACCTAACTTCTCCGCTTTTAAAATCCATTGGAAACTCTAAGTCGATTATAATTTTACCACCGTCATCCAAATGACTATAGAATAAATTTAAAACATCATTAACTAAGTTTTTAGAAAGCAAACAAAAGCTCCCAGTTGGCATTATTATTGCACCATATTTGTTTGGCAAATCAAGGCTTGTTAAATCTTGCTGATATAACTTTGCACAAATTTTATGTTTATCTAAATTGAGTCTACATTTAGCTAACATCTCGGCAGATAAGTCTACCCCATCAACCGTTAAGCCT
>WQZK01000232.1 GCA_009780765.1 Defluviitaleaceae bacterium | reverse complement strand
TGCAAGCTCTTCTATATTATGCGATTTTGTGAGAATATTGTCTATTAAGCTTGGCAGTTTTTCAAGCTCTGTCTTATATTCACAATATTCTTTTTCTAAAATTTTATCAAGTTCCATTCCAAAATGGATAGCAACCAAGTACATTGCTGCAACTTGTGCAGAAAAGGCTTTTGTGCTGGCAACTGCAATTTCTGGCCCTGCGTGGGTGTATAAAACATCGTCGGCCTCTCTTGCGATTGTGCTACCAACCACGTTAACAACTGCCAAAACTCTAGCCGATTTAGACTTTGCAAGCCTTAAAGCTGCAAGAGTATCAGCCGTTTCGCCTGATTGAGATACTAAAATAACTAAAGAACTTTCGTCAATTAGAGGGTTATTATATCTAAATTCGCTGGCAACTTCAGCAATAACGGGTATACGACAATATTTTTCTATAAGCGATTTGCCTATAAGAGAGGCGTAAAACGCCGTTCCACAAGCGACCATATAAATTTTGTTTATATTTTTAATTTTTTTGCCGATGTTAATTCCATCAAGCTCGATGTGACTTTCCTTAAGCCTAGGAGCTAAAGTATCACGCACAACTTTAGCCTGCTCGTTAATTTCCTTTAGCATGAAATAGTCGTAACCGCCTTTTTCTGCGGCTTCAATATCCCAGTCGATTCTTGAAATTTCTTTAGAAATTTTATTTTTGCCTTTATCAAAAACTTCAACACTATCTTTTTTAACAACTGCAACTTCTTTTTCGCCAAGGAAATGAACATTTCTGGTATAATTTAAAATTGCTGTAACATCTGATGCAACAAAATTTTCATCTTCGCCAAGGCCTATAATAAGCGGGCTATCTTTTCTTGCGGCGATAATTTTATCGGGAAAATCTTCGCACATAATGGCAAGGGCGTAGGAGCCTTCTATGCGTTCTATTGCCTTAAAAACGGCATCCTCAAAGGTTAGTCCCTCTTTATAATAAAAATCAATAAGATGTGCAACTGTTTCAGTATCAGTATCAGAAGCGAAGCTATAGCCAGCAGCTTTAAGCTCATCTTTTAAGTGCATATAATTTTCAATAATTCCATTATGAACAACGGCAAATTTATTTTTTTTACTAACATGCGGATGGCTATTTATATCAGACGGGGCACCGTGTGTTGCCCATCTGGTGTGGCCTATTCCTAAATTGCCGTATAATGGGTTTTGTAAAAGCCTATCCTCTAAAAAGGCAAGCCTGCCTTTTGTTTTTACAATATCAACACTATCTTTAGAGTAAACCGCAACACCAGCCGAATCATAGCCACGATATTCAAGCTTTGAAAGCCCATAAATCAGTATAGGCACAGCATCTTTATTTCCAATATATCCAACTATTCCGCACATAGCTTAACCTCCAATAAGTTTTTAAGATTATTAGCTTCTGTTAAAATTTCCGTTTCATCTTCGCCTTCAATCAAAACTCTAACCAAATTCTCTGTACCCGATGGTCTAATCAAAACTCTGCCTTTTCCATCAAATTTTTTCTCTAGTTTTTCAATTTCTGCTTTAATTTCAGCATTTTCCATATAGCTATGCTTGTTTTCGGCAGACACTTTAGCATTCACCAAAACTTGAGGCAGAACTTTCATAACCTTGTTAAGCTCCGAAAGTTTTTTGCCAGTTTCTTTCATAATTTTTAAAACATAAAGGCTTGTTAAAATACCATCTCCCGTTGTATTATAATCTAAGAATATAAAATGGCCGGATTGCTCGCCACCAAAGTTTGTGCCTGTTTTTAAAAGTCTTTCTAAAACGTATTTATCGCCAACATCGGTTTTTTCGACAGTAATTCCCTCTTTTTCGCCCATGATAAACAAGCCAAGATTACTCATAATAGTTGTAACGAGAGTGTTATTTTTAAGGGTTCCATTGTCTTTCATGTATTTTGCACAGATGCTCATAATCATGTCGCCATCAATCGTGTTTCCAAGCTCATCTATTAGTAAACATCTATCGCCGTCACCATCATATGCAATGCCTATATCCATGTTGTTTTCTTTAACAAACAAGGCTATAGAATCCATATGAGTGCAACCGCAATTTTCATTAATATTAACGCCGTTAGGCTCTGCATGAATTAAAGAAAAATCTGAAGAAAGTGCCTCAAAAAGCATTGGAGTAACCGAAGATGTTGCACCGTTAGCACAATCTATAGCAATTTTTAAGCCTTTTAAATCATCAATTTTTATAGAGTTTAGCAAAAAATCTTTATATTCTTCATTTGCAGTAGCTAATGCTTTTTTGTAGCCGATATTTTCGTATTTAGAAGCCTCTAGAGGTATAGAATTTAACACAGTTTCTTCAATTTCATTCTCTAATTCATCTGAAAGTTTATACCCGTCTTTATCAAAAAACTTAATACCATTATCCATAAAAGGGTTATGGCTTGCAGAAATAACAACTCCTGCATGTGCTTTGTGCTTTTTGATAAGGAAAGCAACCCCCGGAGTTGGAACAACTTCTGCAAGAATAACCGAAACCCCCATAGAAGTAAATCCAGAAACAATTGCCGCTTCCAGCATATCTCCTGAAATTCTAGTATCTTTTCCGATTAAAACAACCGGCTTATCCGTTGGTGTAGCTATATCTTTTTCAGAACGCGTTTTAAGAATGTATGCAAAGGCTTTTCCTAAGTTAAACGCAAGCTCTGGTGAAAGTTTTTCACCCGCTAGCCCTCTAACTCCATCTGTTCCAAATAATTTGCCCATAGTTTTCTACTCCTCTACGTCTTCAATTTCCTCGTTATTATCTATATCTTCAGTTTCTATATCTTCTTCTAAGTTTTCGGAACCATCATCTATAAAAATGCCCACATAAACATTTGATATTTGCGTCATACCAGCTATTGGGTTAAGAACAACTAAAGCTTCATGGTCTTCTGACGAAAGTCCTGAAATATCTATGCTACCTGTGATATCTGATTCGTTAAGTGCAAAAATTTCATTATTTCGCCCTCTAAGCCTAACTTCGACATAATCGTTAAAAATCACGTCAACATAAGGATTTTCGCCCACGATTATAAAATTTTCTATAGGCACATTAAACGTTCTTGTAACTTCACTTTCAACGATAACTCTAACCTCGATTATAGGTGAAAAGCCCTCTTTAAGTGAAAGCCCGTACTCTTCTAAAATATGTGTAATATCATACTCGGCAGTAACCGTTGTTCTTGCGTTAGAAACACTAATTGGTGCGAGGCTTATGCGGCTAAGTGCCAAAATATCTTCATCATGGCCATAAACCTCAACGTAATGTTGG
>WQZK01000231.1 GCA_009780765.1 Defluviitaleaceae bacterium | reverse complement strand
TGTTTGAAGAAGGCTTTAAAGCCGTTTATATCGCATCTGGTGCAGGGCTTCCAACATTTATGGGCATAGAAGGTGAAGGGCTTGTTGGCGTTTACTCAGCAAACGAGCTTCTAACTCGTGTAAACCTTATGAAAGCTTACCATGAAGATTACGACACGCCTATAGCAAAATCTAAAAAAGTTGCAGTTGTTGGCGGGGGAAATGTTGCTATGGACGCGGCTAGGTCTGCTAAACGTGTTGGTGCGGATGAAGTTTACATCATATACCGCCGTTCTGAAGAGGAAATGCCTGCAAGAGAAGAAGAAATTCACCACGCAAAAGCCGAGGGAATTATATTTAAAAACCTTGTAAATCCTGTTAAAATTATTGGTGACGAAAATGGTATCGTTTCTAAAATCGAGTGCGTTGAAATGACTCTTGGCGAGCCTGATGATTCTGGCAGACGTCGCCCAATCGTTAAAGAAGGTTCTAATTTCACGATTGATGTTGACGCTGTTGTTATGTCTATTGGCACATCGCCAAATCCGCTAATTAAGTCAACAACAGAAGGGCTTGAAACTAACAAATGGGGTTGTATAGTTGCTGATGATAGCATGAAAACCACAAAAATTGGCGTTTATGCTGGTGGTGATGCGGTTACAGGTGCCGCGACCGTTATAAGTGCGATGGGTGCTGGCAAAGTTGCTGCTGCTTCAATTGACGAATATATAAAATCAATAAATTAGACTAAACAGAATCTACGAATAATGTAAACTAGAGGTGATAAATTTATGCAAGAGTTATTAATATTGGCAGGCATAGCCGCTGTAGCTATACTTTTAATCACTTTTGTGTTATCATTTTTTATGTTTAACAAATTTTTGAAGCGTAAAAAAACTTCAAGAAGATATATGGCTAAAAAAGAGCCTTGGAAGACTATACATGAAGAGCTTCGTGCCGAAAAAGACTGGTTTTTTAGCCTTATTCCCGAAGTTTTGCAAATTAAAAGCGACGGTTACATGCTAAACGGCTATTATTTAAGCCAAAAAAGCCGAAAAACAGTTGTTCTTTTACATGGCTGGCGGGATGATGCTATTTCTAGAATTTCGAGCGTAAAATTTTATTATAACATGGGGTTTAACGTATTTATCCCTGATATTCGAGCACATGGCAAAAGCGATGGCAAGTATATAGGAATGGGATGTTACGACCAAGATGATATACTAAAATGGTTACACGTTCTAGAGCAAAAAGACGAGTGCAATTTTGTTTTAGACGGCTATTCTATGGGCGGAGCAACGGCACTTTCTTTAAGCGGGCGTGCATTTTTACCCGATTCGATTAAAGTAATTATAACTGAGGGCGTTTACACATCTGTAAAAGAATTGCTACCCACCAAAGTTAAGCCTAATTGGCCTATAATTAAGCACCTATTGCTCATTTTTATAGAGTTTTGGTGCAAAGTGATAGTTGGCTATAGATTTAACGAAAAAACGCCAGAACAGATGGTTCAGCGCTCAAAAATACCAACCCTAATAATTCATGGTATGAAAGACAATTTTGTACCGCTTCATATGGCTAAAAAGCTGGTTTTAGTATGTTCGGCTGAAAAAGATTACTTTTTTTCGATGGACAGCACTCATGGAACTGTAAGCTATTACGAAAAAGAAGTTTATGAAGAAAAAATTAAAGATTTTTTAGATAAGCATTTAAAATAATATAAAATCATTGCGAGCATATATCACGTTTTGCTCGCAGTGAAATGCCATGGCGTACCTTGCTCCTCTTTGTATAAAGAGGGGCTTTATCTATATAAGGGGATTTATAAGATGAGTATTTTATATTATAGAAGAATTAAATATAAATACTATACTCAAAACAACTCTAAACGACTTAAAGCAACTTAAAACGACTCTAAAAGAGTTAAATAGAGTTTGAAACTAAGATAAAAACATGATACCATGTAGCTATTGGGAGATGATATTATGTTCAAAGTACAGTATACCGTAAGAATTGATGAAGAAGTATTTGATAAAATAAAAACTATAGCAAAAATACAAATACGTCCTTTAGGTACTCAAATTGATTATTTTCTAAAGCGATAGTGTAATGATAGGCATTTCTGAAATTAAGTATGTAATTACTGCCAACAATAAGTACATCAATTATCTTACTATGTAATTTAGAATAAAAAACAAAAAAATAATTTAAGTGATTTCGCAAAAACCTTCGTACTATTTAATATAAGCGCTTAAACTAAAATCTGGAGGTGATGTTTTTGAATGACGAAGTATTGATTCAAAAACTTCTTAACGAAGAACAGGAGGCATTTTCATATATCATTGATACCTATAGCAAACTTCTTTGGGTAGTTGTTGGTGGCATTTTGGGTAAAGTGGGAACGCCCCAAGATATAGAGGAATGTATTAGCGATGTCTTTGTACAGGTTTGGAGAAATCCAAACGCCTTTAACCATCAAAAAGGCTCGTTCAAAACCTTTTTGGCGGTGATTGCGAAAAGCAAGGCACTTGACACATACAGGAAGTTATCTAAATCAAAGATAGTGGAACTGGATGAAGCTATTAGGTCAACGGATGATGATTTGCTTGACTATATTGTAGATAAGGAAATGTGCCAAGAGCTTTTCGTCGCAATAGAATCATTGACCGAACCGAACAAAGAAATTGTTATGCGGCGATATTTCTTCGAGGAAAAACCCGCGTACATTGCTAAAGTAATTTCTCTGCCTGTAAAAGAAGTTGAAAATAGGCTGTATCAAAGCAAACTAAAACTGCGAAAACAATTAGTAGGAAATGGAGGGTTTGAGCATGTCCAATAAAGACTTAATCTCGGAACTCAGTGAAGAGCAGCTTGACGAGTTACTAACGTACACCCCTGCTTTTTCCGAGCGAAATTTAGCCAATATAAAGGCACGTTCTTTTGAAAAAATAAACCACAAGGAGAAACCTGTTATGAAAAAATCTATATTTAGGCGTTTCGGTACTGTTGCTGCCGCAGTCTTAGCAGTTATGGTAGTTACTACAACCGTGTTTGCTGCATGGCATTTCTTACGCCCAAGCGAAGTAGTCGAGAGAACTGGGGATGCTACCCTAAGTGCTGCCTTTGAAAGCGAAAGTGCAATAAATATCAACCAATCTATTACATCCGGCAATCACATCTTCACTTTGCTTGCGGTTGTATCGGGTGAAGATATTACAGACCACCCAATCTACAACAGCACCGGGGAAATACTCCGTGACCGCACCTATGCTGTATTAGCTATACAAGCTACTGACGGTGGCCCAATGCCT
>WQZK01000230.1 GCA_009780765.1 Defluviitaleaceae bacterium | reverse complement strand
ACAGCGTTTTCCCACCGCATGAATCTACATGAACGCTTCCACAGGCGCAGAAAATACAGATGCACACCCACGCTGCGTTTCCATTTAGTAAGCTGTTGGTTTAAAAGATTCAAGTTAGTTTTGCCGTAGGGATAATTGTTGTTGTGCAATTTGACATGAATTAGATTTTTATATATACTCAAATTGTGACAAATTTTTTAATTTAGGTGATTTTATGGAATGTAGTACGACATTAAGCCCAAGTCAAAAGATTAAAGTTCTTAGAAAAGCAGCAAATTGCACCCAAGAAGATTTGGCAGAAGCTTTAGGTTGCACAAAATCTAAAATAAGCAGAATTGAAAGCGGCGACTGGGATTATAGCCAAGAAGACATTGCTGCCGCACGAAAGTTTTTGGGTGTTGACAACGTTCCGTTTAATGATAAAGAATTTATGGATTTTAAGCAAAGGTTATATCAATGGAGAGATTTAATTAAAAATAGATTGACGGACGAAGCACGAAAAAAACAGAGTGATTTGGCTGTGATTACTAGGCTGTATTTTGAACCAGAACTAAACATGTTATATAGAATGTTTGAAATTAAATTATTGCTGACAGAAGCACTGACAGTGAAAACAAATGTTGCATTGGCAGAAGAGATGCTTTTATCTGAAGAACTTCTGATTGAAGAAGCGTCCAAAGAAAATCAGCATCATTTTTACTGCAATATGGGTGCGTTGCATATTAATAAGCAAGATTTTAAAACAGCTTTGCAATACTATATTAAAGCTTGTGACTTAGAAGTGTATGTGCTTGAGAAAGATGTTTCTTTGAAGTTAAACTTAGCTATTTGCTATGGGATGCTTGGTAAATATGCACTTACAATAGGTATAATTGAAGAGATTTATCCTTTTCTTGATTACAATAGGTATAGCTCTACCCAGACATATCTTGATAATACGCTCGCCGTTAACTATTTTAGAATTGGTCACGTATCCAGAGCAAAGAAGTTGCTTAGTAAATGCTTATCAGAACAACCTGGTGCAGATAGCAAATATTTTCTTGGCCTTTCTTATCATAATTATGGATGTGCTTGCTGGAAATCAAAAGAATACGAAGAGGCAATAAGTTACTTTGACCGTGCTGATAGTTACTTTGATAAAAACGATAGGATGTATGTTGAAAATATATATTGGAAAGTGCGTTGTTTAATTGCTTCAAAGAAAGACTCCAAAGCTAGGTTGCTAATATCCGAAGTAAAACCCCATATAGAAGGAAATGAACATCATTTGCTAATGTTTGATTCATTATCGCATCTGTTTACTATAAATGATGATGCTTCCATTGATTTTATAGAAAAGAAGACTATCCCATATCTGATAGGTAAATACGAGCATTATAGGGCGATAGATTATTGCGAGGTACTTAAAAGTAGGTTTATGGCATGGAGCAATAAGGGCTATAAGAAAAAGCTTATAAAACTTAAAGCAATGATTTGCGATATTAACGAAGATATGTTATTTGGAGAGGAGATGATTTTCAATGAAGAAAATACTTATGAGTATGCTTCTCACTCTGGTTGTGATGATTAGCTTGAATGTAGTAGTTTTTGCTGACGGCATGGGAATAACTGCGGCTAGTTTACCCATCGACCCCATTTGCATTAACATATCCCTCGAATAATAACAAAAACATATCTACGTCACTACTGCAAAACTTGAAACAACCACAAACGAACCAGATTTTCGGTTCGTTTTTTTGTGTGATAGAAAACGGCGATATTTTGACAATGCACCTCATATCCAGCACCTTAAAAACAAACAGAAGAAAAGTTGTTGGCAAGCAAGGAAGAGAAGCGTTTAATGCAAACAAAACACCTGATATCAGTCCAAAGAATGCATTCCAAGTTAGTGATTCAGCTTTTTAACTTGAATCACCGATTTTAGATTCTAGTTTTAATGCGGCGTTAGCCCCTTTGTTCTTATGCTTTTTAAGCTTATTTTGTCAAAGGCAATAAAAATTAGCTGTCGAACCGTCTGACAACAGTTTGAAAATTTTGTAAAATAATGCTTGCAATATTTGTCAATGTCGCTTATAATTTACATATAAGGTTTAATTTACACTTCAAATAGTACGAAATAGATGGCATTTTACGCTTCACACGAAACTTTGCCTAAGCTGTCCAAACAAAACATTGATATTACAGTGTTTCACAACAAATAAACCCATCTAAAATTTGTACTTACGAAACCTTTAAAAACTTCACCCCAAAAGACGAAACCCACGAAAGGAGGCTGATTATGACCAACTAAACCACAACCTCAGTCAGTACATTCACCGCCCAAAGATTTAAAAATATCAAATGACAATAAGCTATAAACAAAGATGCATATGTACTTAAAAATACAAATAATTAAAAAACAAGGAGCGTACTTATGACTTATACAAACCCAGCAACACTTGAAAGACCTTTAGAAGAAGGCCGCGTTTTTGAAGCATTTAATGTCCATGAAAAGTTTAAAGCGTTAATGAACGCACTAGGCAACAAAGGCTTTTCCGATTTTAACGACGCACACATCATCGTTGCCGTACCAACACTTGACGAAAGTATGCGCGACATCAAAACATTTGACGAAGCATTATTTTTTGCCCAACAAGACGACGCACAACTATTTTGCGAACTTATAGAAGACGAAGTCAAAAGCTGTTTAGTCAATCACATTTCCTCCCCCGAAGGTCTAGCCAGGCTGGCCAACAAAAAAAGCTTTGCAGACCATTTGATTCTGCTGCACGAATTTGAAACCGCGGAGGAAGACAACATCATTGGCACATTAAAACGCAATGGCATGAACAACGACTTGAAAGTGTACAAGCTATATTAAATCAAACAGCACAACAACCAAATTTACATCAGCTTGCACAACAACGCTCAAGACTGCCATCATGTATTTTTAAAAGAAAGCAAAAAACTATGCCATAACGCACTTAGATTTTTTAACCAACAGCCTACCAAACGGAAAAGCAGCGTGGGTGTGCATCGGTGTTTTCTGCGCCTGTGGAAGCGTTCAGGTAGATTCATGCGGTGGGAAAACGCTGTTTTTCCGTGTGACAACACGGAGAAAAACAGCATTTTCCCCCGCATGAAGCTGCCTGAACATAGCTGGAACATGCGCAGAAAACACCGATGCACACCCACGCGGGGGCACCGCAAAGAAACGCGGCTGCCCGAAGGGAAACATAATGACAATCCACTCATGTAAAACCACCGCAAATAAGACTGAGTGAATTTTTACGATAATTGACGTACATTTGTTTGCAATTT
>WQZK01000229.1 GCA_009780765.1 Defluviitaleaceae bacterium | reverse complement strand
GGCTAATGTTTAGCCTTTTTGGCTTCATTATAAGCTTTCATGATAGCATTTACGTTTTCTTTGCTGTACCCTTTTTCACCATATCTAACTTTCAAATAAATGTCCCGCATTTCATCTGACTTAAAACCCTCTAACTCCTCGGTTGACAGCCTTTCAACATCAAGGCTTGTTGTGTTCCGCTCAATATAAATACCTCTTTTTTTACATAATACAAGAAATTTTCTATAAATTCTTCTAACCTTGTTGTTTTTAAGCATTTTAAGATATTCTTTCTCACTAAAGTTATGCCTGCTTTGATAAACTCCTGAATTCAAGTCCATTTTTAAAATGTCATTATCTCTAACTTTTTTAATCATAAATACTATACAAACAATTATAAACGCCAAAATCAGTGCTGTAATAATAATCAAGAAGATATACGTTGCTCTAGTTGGGTCTGTTTGTTGTTCACCGGAAGGCCCTACTATTCCGTTTCGCCCAAATCCAGAAAAATCCTGCTCGAACATATCAAGAAATCTATATCCAAAACCAAATATATAAATAAAAAAGCTCACAATTGCCATTATCGGCCATATTATAATAGGACCAATCACTCGAAAATATAAGTTGCTGAGAATAGTTACAACCAACTGT
Organism: Defluviitaleaceae bacterium; assembly: GCA_009780765.1. Lineage (GTDB taxonomy): Bacteria > Bacillota > Clostridia > Lachnospirales > UBA5962 > WQZK01. The sequence continues at coordinate 2,676 of WQZK01000229.1, read as the reverse complement.
GGCGTTGCCGCTATTGCAACAAACATAACTAACGCCACATAAGCCATATTAGCTACTTTTAACTTATTGCTTCCAGTAACAACAACATCGTGCCTAGCAAGTCGCATGAGTGTGATAGAGCCTACGATAAACACTGCAACAAACGGCAACATAAATGGAATAAACAGCGGTCCAACATCAAAAAACATAACCAAAAATGCAGAAGAAACCAAGAGAATTAAATATAATTTAAAAACAGGTGCATATTCAATCTCTATCTGAACTTTATTAACCACCAACCAGCCAAACATATAAATAATAGGCAAAGAAATTAAGGTAACATTGGCCACATTTAAGGGAATAACCAAAAAGCACAAAGCCACTACCAAAACAGCAAAGTATTTCAATAACTTAGTGTTAACAAAAAGCCCCACCAAAAATGCAGAGAGCACAAAGATTGGCAGAGTTATCCACAACATTGTTGCTCCAAAAATACCCCCTAAAATATTTGCAAACGTCATATAAAAGCAAATATCACATAATAATTGCAACCCTTTACAAAATTTCATAACTAACTCCTCCTCAAATTTTTTTAAAAAAAGACTTGACATGTATAGTATAGTATACATACGGTTAGTTCTAATCGCTTGGCACTAATTGATAAATACATAGGAGGTTTTATTATGAAAAAAAATGTTAAAATGCCTATCATTGTTCCTTTTGGTGGTTGTGGAGTAGGCTCTCCATGGGGCGGCGGACATTATATGTGTGGATGTGACAGGTGTAACCCGCAATAATTATCCTATTTCTAAGGCGACCTTTTGGTTGCCTTTTTTGCATTTTTGTAAACTTTTTTAATACCATCTAAATCATCTTTATCATACTCTTTTTCTCCATATCTAACGTTTATATAAATATCTCGCATTTCATTAGGATCAAAGTCCTTAAACTCTGTAATCGACCGTCTTTCAACATCAAGGCTTGTTGTGTGTTTTGCAAAAGGAATACCTCTTTTTTTACATAGTAAAAGAAATTTTCTGTAAATCTCTCTAACTTGATTGTTTTCAATAGCCTTAGCCAGTTTCGAACGCTCTCTTTTGCTAAGATTAAATCTAGTTTGATTACTATCTAACTTTTTAAGCTTATCACCTCTATGTGAGTTGTCTTTTACCTTTTTAATAACTAATACTATAATAGCTATTAAAATCGCTGCTACTATTATATAAACTGCACTTATTATTATATAAGTAACTATGCTTGGTTCAGGGTCTTCCATATATTGTTGATAGCCTTCTAATTCTATTCGCTCATCTGTAGGAACCTGAGCGGTTTCAAATCTATCAATAAAGCCATATAACCAACCAAATGACCAACCAAATAAGCGTACTAACCCCATAATAGGAAATATTATAATCGGGTAAATGATACGAAAATATATAGTTCTAAGATTAAAGCCAACAACTACTGCACCTAATATTACTAACCCTATATAAACAATATTAGCGATTTTAATATAATGGCTGCTAATAGCATCTTCATCGTGACGAGAAAGCCTCATTAAAGCAATAGAACCTATAATAAACGTGCTAATAAAAGGCAGCATGTAAGTTGCAAATAATGGCCCAGCTTCCACAAAAATTATAAACATCATAAATGCGGCTAAAAGTCCACCGTATAGCTTAAACATCGGTGCATATTCAATTTTTCTAAATGTATTATTAAATATAACCGAATATATTATATAAATAATTGGTAGGGATAGCACTATAATATCCCCTATATTTATGGGAACTACTAAAAAACAAGCAAACACAGCTAAAATAGAAGTAAACTTTAATAGTTTAGTATCGGTAAATATTCCTGCTAAAAAAGCAGAGAGTGCAAATATAGGCAGAGTTATCCAGAGAGCTGTAGCTCCAAATGTACTACCAATGATATTTACAAATGTCATATAAAAACAAATATCGCACAATAATTTTAAACTCTTAGAAAATCTCACACCTTGCCTCCACGTTATATATTATTTACACACCATATATCTCCACCCATAAAGCCACACTTTCTATAAAGTGCCTCGGGGTTAGTTTCATTATCAATTTTACCGCTTACCGTTACAAACTTTGCACCTTTATTTTTTAACCTTAACAATAATTCACTAACAATTGCTTGACCCAAGCCAAACCCTCGTTTTTTAGGCAAAACTTGAATCCAATCTAAAACGCCTTCTTTAATTTCAGCATCATATTCCGCTATACCGAAAGCAACAGGCAAATTCGTTGATTTTTCATAAATAAATACCCATAAATCACTATCAAATACTTCTGTCTTAGTCCATTTTTCAACTATCTCTTCTGTTACATTCATATCGTTGTAACAATTTATAATAAAATCAGCAATTAAACCTTTTTGATTCTCTATATCAGCCAATTTAAAATTAAACTCGCTACTTAAATCATTTGAAGTAATTTCTATTAATTCATGCAAAAGCCTAAAATAGTATTCCGTTTTTCCCAAAGTTGACTTGCAAAAATCACTCTTATGAACAACCTTTATGTTGTCAGGCAATACTACACTCTTATTTTTCCAAAATGCAAGTGAGCTAGCCCCACAAGGGTTGTTAATATACTCTCCTTTTGTTATTTTGTGTAGCATTTCCTCACCACCTTTTCATATATTAATTATTAAAGATATAACTTC
>WQZK01000228.1 GCA_009780765.1 Defluviitaleaceae bacterium | reverse complement strand
TTCCCTCCTGAAATATTCTTTCATGCGTTCCAATGCTACATCCAATTCTTTTTTTGGTGTTTTTTGAGATTTTTTAATTATTCCATGCAATAAAACTGCATTGATGCCTTTATGCAGAAAGAAAAATATGCGAAAAATATTTGAGGCGAATTCTATCCTTAATTCCCATAACCCTTTATATTTATCGCCTTTTATCGTATCTACATGAGGAAAATGTAATTCACTGCCAAATTTTTCCAGCAGATCAATTTCTCTTGCGATTTTTGCTTGTTGTTTATGTTGCAACGCTTGTATGAACTCTTGAACAGGCATTGAGCCGTCTAATCTTTCATACATTTTCACTGAGTATTTCACTATTATAATATATCTTATTTGATATTATTTGTCAATGGATTTTTTGTTTTTTACCTGCCCACGTGTCATTTAACGTTCAAGGTAACTGACGTTTTGCGGTTGTGTATAAGGGCTTGCGTAGCAAGACCAGCAACCGCAAAATGTGGTGGAGCAAAACGCCACAAAGGGCGAACAGCCCGACTGGCGTTTTGCGGAACCCGAACCGCCCGAAAGGGAGGGAGCAGTTACCGTTTGTTATGCGACGTAGGGTCTGCATCAATATTTATTTTGTACATAAAAATACTTCATCATTGATCAAATGATACTTTTTTATTTCTGATGGTTTTAATGTCGTTTCATTTATTATTTCAACATTGAAACCTGATGAACGTATTCTATCAACATAATCCTTTCCGCAAGCACGAACATGATCTCCTTGACCATAAGCTTTCAATCTTCCTTCTGGTGTATTAATTGAAAAGTCTTCCTCTGTTTTCTCCCTAATGATCGGAACCATTAATACTACAGTTCCATTTTTTTTAGCAACACGTTTTAATTCGTTTATTGCTTTCCTGTCATCAACAATATGTTCTAATACATGATTGCATATTATTATATCAAACGACTCATCTGGATATTCTATGTTTGTAATATCCATTTCAACCATTGCATTAGGGTTATTTAAATCGGCAGTTAAATACCCCCCCCTGCATTTTTCAGAAATTTTCTTTTGAAGACATGGTTCTGCCGCTATATGTAAAACTCTCGTAGAAGAATTAAATATATTTCTTCTATTTATCACTAACCACAAAAATCTATGGCGTTCCAACGATCCGCAAACACAACATTGGGCCCTTTGTCTTGGCACAATACCAAAAGGAGTAAAAAAGGACCTTTTATTGCAAACTGGACAATAATTAGTATTTTTAAAGTATCTATAAGCATAAACTAGACCATATGGCAAAATCGCTTTTATTATTTTTCTAAAAGTTATTCTTTGCATTTGTAATTCTCCTTTAAAAGCTTTACGACATTGAGTTATATTTTAACATTATATCTATAACTTCACAAGTCATTCCGTAAAATACCTTAAGTTTATCTCCTATGTCGCATAACGTTCAAGGTAACTGACGTTTTTTTGTGCCCGATGAGGAAAACACGAAGTGTTTTACGGGCACAAAAAAATGTGGCGGAGACAAAACCCCACAAAGGGCGAACAGCCCGACTGGGGTTTTGCGTAGCCCGAACCGCCCGAACAGGGCGGTGAGCAGTTACCGTTTGTTATGCGACGGTTGCACTTTGTAAATAACTTCCTGTTGCATAGATCATATACCTACAGCAAGTTTTTCACGAACAATATCGTTAATAACTGCTGTCTGACTTCTGTTCGATGCCTTTGCTTGCACACGTAAATATTCTATAACATCTTTGTCGAGTTCGTTCAGCAATAGCGTATTACGTGCCAATCCTGGTTTTACCCCATATTTTAAAAGGTTCATTCCCGGTTCAAAGGCGGCTTTGGTATAATAGTCGTCCCAGAATTCACATTCGGAATCAGTTATTCCTGTTTTTAGTTCTAGTTCTGTCATGGTATTTTTTCTCCTTCAAATAACTTCAAAAAACGACTTTGGCACGGCATTGCGTGAAAAATATTTATCGTGTTTTCCCCAATTTCATTATACATTATTTCAACTGGGTTCGCTTTAATGTCAAAACCTAAAAGCAGATACACATTTTCACGATCGCCGTATTGTCCCATATAACGGCAAGTTTCAAATGCTTGGTAAATATCCGCTTCTTTAAGACCATGTTTGAAAGCTGTATGGCGAAAAACGAAATCCAGTTCCATATTTTACTTTATCATACTTTGGAAATCTTGAAAAGCATGGCAAGTTGGTTTTTAGCATGGAGACAAAATTACACAAAGGCGTTTACGCCGACTGCAATTTTTCGTAGCCCGAGCCGCCTGAATGGGCGGCGTAGCAGTTACTGTTTGTTAAGCGATCGATTGCGCCTTTTACATATATCAATTTATCTTTTCATAACCAGGTGTCATATATTTTTTGTTGCTGTGCAGTAATCTAAGTGAGTTAATAGGACTGATATCTCCAATATTTCTTTCTGAAAGTTCAAGAATTTCACTAACTATTCCCCAAACATAAAAACCACATGGATAATCAATAACATCGTACTCTGAACCAACATTAATAACTGGCATCCAAATAATAGGCGATGATATAGTATTCCAAAGTCTAACATTCGTAGAATCAGTAGTGAGCGTAGCTTTCCATTCATTATTTAACACAGTTATTGTAAGTTCGCTTGCATTTATCCATTTACCATGAAATTCAAAAGGCAGAACATTAACCACGATAATTGTTTTTATATCATATTTGCTGGAATCTACAGCAGAAGTAGCTTTTATGGTTAATTTTTTACCATGGTCATTAACAGCGACTGTTAATATACCATTAATAATATTTGTTCCTATATCTACATTTTCAAGTATTTCCCATAATATACTCTGAGAAGGATTATTTTTACCATTTACAACAGCAGTAAATATTGCACCAGAGCCAAAATACACAACATCAGTAACACCATTATTCTCTATAAGTTCAGTCACATAAGTTGATGTATTAAGATCACTACTATATTCACCAATAAATGTTTTTACTATCTCCATTTTTACTGTAGAAAGATTGATTGTTACGCTTTCGTAAATAGGATTGGGAATTTCATTATCACAGGCAGTAAAAATTATAAATGTACCAAAAAAACCTAAAATAGCCACAAGTGTCCAAAATTTCATACAATAATCTCCTTTATTTATCGACAGTTTGCAACTGTCGCATAACGTTCAAGGTAACTGACGTTTTGCGGTTGCGAATAAGGGCTTGCGTAGCAAGACCAGCAACCGCAAAATGTGCTGGAATGAGGCGTGGGAGGCGAAGCCGACCTAGCCGAATGGAAGCCG
>WQZK01000227.1 GCA_009780765.1 Defluviitaleaceae bacterium | reverse complement strand
TGTGTAATATCATACTCGGCAGTAACCGTTGTTCTTGCGTTAGAAACACTAATTGGTGCGAGGCTTATGCGGCTAAGTGCCAAAATATCTTCATCATGGCCATAAACCTCAACGTAATGTTGGCTCATAGTGATGTTTGAAATGGTGTAACCGCTGGCAACATGCCCACTAATCATAGGCTGGAGGATGGCAATTTCTGAAAGCCTGCGGATTTGAATTTCTGAAAAAATTTCGTTCGTATCAATACTTAATAGGTTAGTTAAATTCTGATTATTAATATCATATATAGTTGGAGTTAAATTTGCCACAAAATCATAGTTTAAATCAGAAATATCGGCATATACAACAACTTCATTCACTCTATTTAATATGCTATTAGCACCTGATACAGTTACAGTATTTGGTTCAAGAGCTATGTTGCGAACAATATGCCCTTCTTCAAGCTCGCCTAAAAGCCTTACGCCAACATCAAATTCTCTGCTATCTATAAAGTCCAAGACAATTTCTACTTCAGTTAAGCTTAGTGTATGCTCGATACTTTGCTCAACGCCACTCGGAAACTCTGCAAAAATACGAGTTGTGATAACTCTTTGAGAATTACCAAAATTACTTGGGTGAATTGTTCCAAGGTCTATGAAAAGAGATAGATCTTCGGTTCTTAGTGCATCAACCGTTCTAGTTTGGCCTCTAAGCCTAAGGGTTATCCTATGTTGCAAGATATTATCGGCATTTAAAAGAGTCATGCCGTGTTCTTCTAAAACATGTTCGTTTCTAATTTCTAAACTAAGCAAAATTGTGCGATTTTTTATTGGATTTTCTATATTTACAGCAATAAACCATAAAACTACGGCTAAAGCAATAGCAACAATTTTCCAAATAATATTTTTAGTTATAATTTCACGAATTTTATTACCCATTACTTGCCACCTCTTTTCAAAACAAATCTTTTCTTTGAAAGTGATGATTCTTTGAGTATCATTTTTCTTAAATCTTCCGCAGTTTGATTACGGTAAAGCTTGCCACCAAGAGCAAGAGAAACACCGCCAGTTTCTTCTGAGATAACAATTGCATAGCAATCAGAAACTTCGCTTGCACCAACGGCTGCACGGTGCCTTGTGCCAAGTTCTTTGCCTATTTCATTAGCTGTTAGCGGAAGTATGCACGAGGCAGCGGCAATTCTGTTATTTCTAATTATAACGGCCCCATCATGAAGCGGGGTTTTGTCTTCAAAAATATTTAAAAGTAAGGCAGATGAAACGCAAGCATCAAGCCTTATACCCGTATCTTCCAACTCTCCAAGCATAACAACATTTTCGATTAAAATTAAGCCACCAGTTTTTAAGTGTGCCATAGCAAAAGATGCTGTTATAACCTCGTCTACCGTTTTAGAAGAAATTGACGAATCAGAATCTTCAACAAGACCAAAAGGTAGGCTTAAACGGCCTTTTCCAAGTTGCTCAAGTGCCTTTCTAAGTTCGGGTTGAAATAAAATTATCATTGCTAAAACACCTACGCTAAGTGCAGTTCGCATAAGCCACACGATTGTGGTAAGCCCAAACATAAAAGCAATGGCACTAATTACAAGTATAACAACAACGCCTTTAAATAATGCCCAAGCTCGTGTTTCTTTTATCCATAATATGATTCTATAAAGTAAATAGGCAACAATCAAAATGTCTAGTATATCAAAAAAAGATATGCGAACAATGGTAAAATAAGCAAAATCAATATTTGATAGTGATTCGCTAAAAAATTCGGATATATTGTTTACTATGTTGGGCATAATAAGCCCTCCTATCTGCGCTTAGAATTGGGTCTTTTCGGCCTTCTAACAATTTTTTCGGTTTGTATATTAACTTTTGGAACCATTTTTACGTTGTAATAATAATCGTCGTCATAAAACTCTACGTGCTCGGCTTTTTTGTAGTCCAAAACACTGTCAAAAAAACTTATTATATACATTATTGCACCAGATATAACACTGAAGAACATAAGTGCAAAAATATTTATGCTGATGCTCGTAAAAATTACAGCAATTGTAAAAAATAATATGCTTGAAACAACACCGCAAATTATAGCAACTTCTTTTTTGTAATTAATACGAAGATTTGAAACAATATAAACAACAAAAAATATTAGTATTAAAACAAAGGCATAAACACCAATTTCCGAAGAATTTTCAAAATAATATAACACGGCAGTGTAAACTTCTGAAAACAGGGCAGGAATTTCTACAAAGCTAAATTCTTCTATTTCTGGCCTACTAGCAAATTCTATAGCAAGAGGCAATAAATGCCATAAAATTGTTCCTAGAGTAATAGGTATAATGCTTAAAAGCGGGAGATAGAATCCAGCAAAAATTGGTATTATGTAAGGCATGTTAAAAGAGTATGCGAAAAATATAAAAATTAATATAACTGATTCTTTTGTGCCTAAGTGTGCATAGAAGCAAAAGCACAACATTAAAACCATAAATGCAATTATAGCAACCTCTATACTAGCAGAAAATTGCAAAGTGATGCTCAAAATAATTAAAAAATAGCTAAACTCAAAAGGCATTATTGCAAATAAAAATGCCAAAAAAAGTGTAACCAAAATAAACATGCCCGAATTAGTTAAATCTTGAAGCATTGGTGCAACAAAGCCAATTTGCGATATGTTATTATAAATGACAAGTCCCAGTAAAAATTTAAGCCCAAATAATATAAATGGCTCGTATTTTTTAAAATTAGTGATTATCGTTTCCCTTAGTGTAAGTATTTGTTCCATAGCTGTTAAGTTCAGCCTCCTTTTCTTCCAAAAATTCTATGTACTTTATTAAATTAGCTTCGGTTTTAAGCCGTTTTTGGCTTTCAGCATATTCCTTGTTTGCCTTAAGAGAGCCAATAATTGTATAAAGCACAAATATAGCCAAAACAAATATAGACGCCCTAATCGCCTCTGTTTGAAAATCTATTAGCATTAAGTTTTCTTCACGAACAAAAGCCCTGTGAACATAAAAAAACACTAAGAGGATAATAGCTCCAATACCTGCTAAAAACCTAGATCTAAAGTTTCTTTTATATACAAAATCATGCTTAAAATAATCGCTTGTTTTACCGTCTTTAAAGGCAAATTTTTTGTCTTTAGCGGCGAGTTTTGTCATAGCGATAATACGCTCTTCATGTTCTAGTTTCAAAAATATCCCTCAACTCTTTATTATCTCCTACCATTGCTACGCAACAGCACTCGTATACATTATAGCATATATAAAAATAAAAATCCACTATAAAATAACATATTGCGTTGATACAAAAAGCAACGCCATTAAATTATAGCGGATTAATTAAGTTTTTAGCTTTGTTTTGGTGGTATAGGC
>WQZK01000226.1 GCA_009780765.1 Defluviitaleaceae bacterium | reverse complement strand
TTTACAAAAAAAATAAAGATAGTGCATACAGGGTTGATTTAGACAAGCTAGTAAGATACATCACGCAGGGGCAAGAAATTGAAATACCGCTTGTTAAAACCTAAAAAACTTGATATTTCCACCGAAATATGATTTAATAAAAATAGATTATATTTTGGTGGTGTTTTTATGATTGACGAAAAGAATTTTGAAATAATTATGGAAAAAGCAAAGACGTTTAAATATACGGCAATGAATTATATTGATTTTGATGACTGCAAAAATGCAGAAATTTTGCATGATAGTAATGATTTAATTTTACTCTATGATAGAAGTAAATCGCCCATAATGACACACTGGGCGGCGGATAATTTTGAAGCTGTAGCTAAGGCAGTTACTTTGCTACCTGGCAAGCTTCGCATACATTTTGTGCCTGACGAATTTAGAGAGAGGCTTAAAAGCCTTGGGTTTATTGAATGGGTAGAATATGCAGATATTTTTAACACAAATTTAGCTGACACTGCTGCTAAGTTTGGTGATGTAGGAGAAATAGAATATCTTACACTAGAAGACTGTGAAAAAGTTTCGACAGTGTCTAAAGAATGTATGCTACAATCGAGAGGATTTGAAGGCGAGTCGGCAGAATGGTTAGCCGGTTGGATTCTAGAAAACAAGGTTATTATTTGTCGCAAAAATTCGGATATTGTAGGTTTTTGCTGTGTTTCTATATATGCTGAAGGCACAATTTTATGGATTAGAGAGCTGGCTGTTGCACCTTTGTATCAAGGATTAGGATATGGCAAAAAACTAATGGAGCAAGCTATATATTATGGTGTACAAAAAGGTGCGAAAAAAGGCTTTTTAGCGGCAGATATATTAAATAAAAATGCACTTTCATTGTATGAAAAATATAATTTCTATCCAAATCTTGCAGAGCGTGAATTGCAGATGGTAAGAGAATAGGGGAGTTATCATGGTATTTGAAAGTTTTTCAGTTGGGGATACAGAAAAAATAGCTTTTAGCTTAGCTAATAATGCAAAAAATGGTGATATATATTGCTTAGAGGGCGATTTGGGTGCAGGCAAAACGGCTTTTAGCCGTGGCTTTGCAAAAGGGCTTTTAATAGACGATTATATAACAAGTCCAACATTCACAATTTTGAATGAATATACAGGGCGATTAAATTTATATCATTTTGATGTTTATCGGATAGAAAATTCTGATAAACTTTATGACACGGGCTATGAAGAATATTTCTACGGCGATGGGGTTTGCCTTGTGGAGTGGGCGTCTATTGTTAAAAATGTTATCCCTAAGAATGCAGTTTGGATTAAAATTGAAAGAGATGAAACAAAGGGCGAAGATTATAGGAAAATAATAATTGAAGAGGGTGGAGTATAATGAATTACAGAGAAAACCCGAAAAATAGCGACAAGCTTTCGCTTTTAGGCTTTGGTTGTATGCGTTTTCCAAAAAACGAACAAGAAACAGAAGAGCTTCTTTTATACGCAATAGAAAACGGAATTAATTATTTTGACACGGCCTATATTTATGGAAATAGCGAAGAAGTTTTAGGCCGAATTTTGGCGAAAAACAATAAACGCAAAGATGTTAAAATTGCTACAAAAACTTTTCCTGCACTAATTAAAAAATATAGCGATTTTGACAAATATTTTAATAGACAACTAGAGCGTTTGCAAACCGATTATATAGATTATTATTTTATACATATGCTTACAGATGTTTTGATGTGGCAGCGCTTAGTTGATTTAGGTGCGATAGACTGGATTAACTCTAAAAAAGCCGATGGAAGCATTAAAAACATAGGATTTTCTTATCACGGCGGAAGAGATGAATTTATAAAAATTTGCGACGATTTTGCGTGGGAATTTTGCATGATTCAATATAATTATTTAGACGAGTATAAGCAGGCTGGCAAAAGCGGGCTTCAGTATGCAAATAAAAAAGGTTTGCCTGTTATGATAATGGAGCCTCTTAGAGGTGGCAGGCTTGCAAATAATTTACCTAAAAAGGCTCTTGAGGCGTTTTTTAAGGCGGATGTTCAAAGAACTCCTGCAGAGTGGTCTTTTAGGTGGATTTATAACCACGAGGAGGTTACTTGTGTTCTTTCCGGCATGAGTGACATGAAAATGCTTAAAGAAAATATTGCCGTTGTGAAGTCTTCTAAAATAAACTCGCTAACAGAAGCAGAATTATTAATCATAGAAGAGGCGAAACAAGCAATAGAAGAAACCATAAAGGTGAATTGCACTGGTTGTAATTATTGCATGCCTTGCCCACAAGGAGTTGATATACCAACTTGCCTTTCGTGCTATAATAATACGGTTATAGAGGGCAGGATGCCAGCAATTGCAAAATATTTTATGCAAACTTGCTTTAAGAAAGAGCCAAGCATTGCATCTAAATGCAATAAATGTGGTAAGTGCGAAAAACATTGTCCACAGAATATTGAAATAATTAAAGAGCTTGAAAATACAAAAAAAGCACTTGAAAAGTTTTATTTAAAGCCTATTAGATGGGGTGCTAGAAAATTTATGAAGTTATAATTTGAGACAAATTTGAGATTTTTGAAGGTAACTTACATGCTATAATACATTAACGTTGTCCCGAACAGAGCGGCATGTTGTGGAAGTTAGGCGAGAGGCAAATGCCTGATTTTTAAGGGCTTTGTTATTCACCAAACTGTTCGGGACGACGAGAGCGTCGCCCCCTATAAATCAATACTAATTGTGCCTTAAAATTATTTTCGATACATCTATAAAGCTAGTGTTTTTTATGTTTCCAAAACCTAAGCCTTAAGTTTAACGGGAAGGAGTAAATCTATCTGCCCATCAATGAAGTTTTCTGGCCACCCGAGGTGGTTAGCATACACCCAGTTTAAGTGGTCTTCTAAGCATCCGTGCATAATTTTACCACCTTTTGGCGAGTAGTTAGCATCATACTTATCACTGTTTTTAACCCAATCTGCTAGGCTGTTCCACTCATGGAAGTTTGGAAACTTTATAGTATGTGCAGCATACAAGCCCCCTGCAAACTGTTTTTTTACAAGTGGTGCTGGCACCTCCATATCTTCAGGAATTGTAACCCAATCTTCATAGCCATGAGGTTCGCCAGTTTCGCAAGGGTCTGGGTGGTTAAACCCATACAATTTTGCATCTGGCTTGATTTCATAAAGATTAACATCCTTTGCAAACTTGCTAATTACATTACCCACTGTTTCTTCAGGGTTTTCTCCAATAAAGTGGTATGAAGCCACAGTAATAGGGGGGATTTGCACAATTCTCACATTTAATTTGGTGAGAACCTCGTTTGCTTTGTTTAAATCGTTCATCGACTTTTCCTCCTTAAAATTAATTTTAGTTAAGGTTAAGGAGTTAATGGCATCAAGTATG
>WQZK01000225.1 GCA_009780765.1 Defluviitaleaceae bacterium | reverse complement strand
TTTCGGTGGCGATGCGTAATTGGGAAACATCCGTACCCATCTCGAACACGACGATTAAGCCAAATACGGCCGATGATACTTAGCTGGAGACGGCTCGGGAAAGTAGGTGGCTGCCGAATTTATAATAAAATTACAGAAGTAAACTATATATTAGGGGGAATTCCCGAGTGGCCAAAGGGGGCAGACTGTAACTCTGTTAGCTATGCTTTCGAAGGTTCAAATCCTTCTTCCCCCATTTTAGTAAGTGATAAAAGTTGAGATACAGTAGGAGGAATTTAAATGTCGGCAGCTTATATAGCGGTAAGCATATTATTTATGTTATTATGTGTTGGTTTAATTGCAGTGGTTCTTATGCAAAAAAAACGTTCTGCTGGTCTTGGCGGAGGTATGACTGGAGCTGGAGGGCAACAAACATATTGGGACAAAAACAAAGGTCGTTCTTTAGAAGGTAATTTAGAGAAAGTTAGTAAAGTTATAGGCGGCTTAATTATGATTTTGGCTTTAGTGCTTTGTTTACTTTAATTATGTATACTGGTCTTTCTGTTGATTTTAAGTCAGCAGAAAGGCTTTTTTATTTTTCTGGATATACTATTAAAAAGCAACGGAGGGGAAAAGTTTGGAGAAATTTAAAAAACATAAAGATTTAATATTAGAATTTATAAAAAATGATGGTTATATTGCAATGAAACCGTCTGAAATAATGTTTTTGCTAGATGTTCCAGCAAAGGATAAAGCTGAGTTTTCAGAAATAATTAAAGTTCTTGAACGTGAGGGCGAAATAATTATAACAAAAAAAGGTAAAATAATGCCTTTGGAAGATTTCAACATTGTGAAAGGTGTATTTTTGGGTCATGCCAAAGGTTTTGGTTTTATTAGAGGCGATGGCGGAAGAGAAAATGATATTTTTATTCCTGCAAACAAAACTAACACTGCAACGCATAAAGACATAGTGCTTGTTAAAATTACATCTAAAAAAGATGTAAATTATAGTGCTGAGGGCGAAATAATCAAAATTATTGAGCGAGGGATTAGCAATATCGTTGGTATATTTGAAAGTACTCTTAAAGGGTCTGGGTTTGTTATACCACGCGAAACAAAAATAGCTCAAGATATTTTTATAGCGAAGGAAAACACCTTAAAAGCTGTTCAAGGCCATGTTGTTGTTGTTAAAATAATAAAAGCTGGCAATGTAGAGAGAAATTTAAATCCAGAGGGCAAAATTATTGAAATTTTAGGCCATATTAACGAACCTGGTGTTGATATATTAAGCGTTATAAAGCAGTTTGAGCTGCCGCTAGTTTTTTCTGAAAAAGTGATAGAAGAGGTTAGAATGCTTGATTTTAACATTACAGACGAAGAAATTGCGAAACGTGAGGATTTAAGAAGTTTAACAATGATTACCATAGATGGAGAAGACTCTAAAGATTTAGACGACGCTGTTAGCCTTGAAATTGTTGGTGATATTTACAGATTAGGCGTTCATATTGCAGATGTTTCGCATTATGTTTCGGAAAATTCTGAACTAGATAAAGAAGCCTTTAAGCGTAGTACAAGTGTGTATCTTGTTGATAGGGTTATTCCTATGTTACCGCACGAGCTTTCTAACGGCATTTGTTCGCTTAATGCAGGTGTAGATAGGCTTAGTTTAAGCTGTATTATGGATATTGATAAAAGTGGCAACGTGGTAGCTCACAAAATTATAGAATCTATTATAAATGTTGATAAGCGTACGTCTTACAACGGTGTAAACGAAGCCCTTTTAGGTAATGAACCATATGCCACGGAATATAAAGAATTTGCGGAAATGCTTAATAATATGAATGAGCTTAGAGATATTTTAAGAACAAAACGAATTAAGCGTGGAGCCATAGAATTTGGCTTTGCAGAGGCAAAAATTATTTTGGATGCAGATGGTGTGCCTGTTGACATAATTTCTGCAAAACGTAGTGTTTCATCAGGAATTATAGAAGAATTTATGCTAATTTGCAACGAAACTGTTGCGGAAGAATATTTTTGGCAGGAACTTCCGTTTGTGTACCGTTCGCATGAAGAGCCAGACCGTGAGAAAATTGATATTCTTTCAGAGTTTGTTAGAAAATTTGGATATCATATGAAAGGCAAGCAAACACATTCTAAGAGCATACAAAAGCTTGTGCAAGAATTTGAAGGAACGGACGAAGAGGCAGTTATTAGCCGTGCATCGCTTAGAAGTTTAAAGCAGGCTAGATATACTCACGAATGTGATGGGCATTTTGGCTTGGCTGCTAAGTATTATTGCCATTTTACATCGCCAATAAGGCGCTACCCAGATTTAATGATTCATAGAATTATTAAGGCGAACATAAATGGAAAACTTAGTGATGAGGAAATACAACGATTTAACATAAATATGCCAGATATGTGTAAGCACACATCTCTTTGTGAAAGGCGAGCAGAAGATGCCGAGCGTGAAGTTGACAATATGAAAAAAATTCAATTCATGGAAGATAAAATTGGCTGGGAGTTTGAGGGCTTTATTTCTTCGGTTACGAATTGGGGGATTTATGTGGAGCTTCCTAACACAGTTGAGGGAATGGTATCTTTATCTGATATGAATGACGATTATTATGTATATGATAACAAAAATTATAGGGTTATAGGCGAGCGTACGAAAAAGATTTATGAGCTTGGGCAAAAGGTTAGAGTTAAGCTTGTTCGTGCGAGCGTTGGAAGCATGAAAATTGACTTTGTTTTTATATAAGGAGTAAAGACATGGAACGTATAGATATAAATGGTGTTGAGGTTTTTATAGAAGAAGCGGAGAATTATATACAGGTAAATGATATTAGTGAAAGCGATTTAACCAAAGTATGGGGGCATTTAATAAAGCAATATCCAGAATATGAAGTAAACTTTTGTTTTAGGAACGTTACTATTCCTATAGATATTTTAAGTGATATAGGTGCCGAAATTTTAGACGACTGTATAAAAATGCAATTAACTTCAAACGATTATATATTCTGTGAAAGTTATGAGGTAGAGCAGTTAAAAAAAGAAGATTTTGCGAGTTTTGCGGCTTTTCATGATAAAGCCTATCCCGAAATGTATTGGACAAGCACGCGACTTCTTGATAAATGGGATAATTGGCGTATTTTTGTAACTAAGAATGGCGATAAAATCATAGGATATACATTGCTTCTTATCGCAATGAAAGATAAGTTGATGGGTGAAATATTCTGCGTAGCCGCAGATAATTTTGCTCACCATAAAGCACTACTTTCGGTATCAGTTAATTATGCTTTTGAAAATGGGAAAAACATAGTTATTTATATGACTGACCGTGATAATACTTTAGAACAGGATAGTGCATTGGCAGTTGGATTTAAAAATGTTGGTTTTTACAAGGCATTTCGTGC
>WQZK01000224.1 GCA_009780765.1 Defluviitaleaceae bacterium | reverse complement strand
TGTAAACACAGAATCTGTGCCATTTTCGCCAATGCCATAGAATAAGTGAGTATTACTAAGGCAAACTCCTAATATCTCTTTCATTTTTTCTGGTGAAATAATGCCCTTATATTCGCCCCATTGCATAAAGGTTTTTTCTATCAGCTTATCTCTAAGCTCTGCATCGGTATGCCCAATAAATTTTAGCATATCGGCTATTATGCTATCAACATCTGTTCCGTCAGGCACATTGTAATCATTATCTCTTATTTCTATAAGTAATTGTTTTAATTCTTCAGAAGTTCTCATAATTATTTCCTCCCATAGTATATACTTAGCATAAGTGTACCACATTATCCTACAGTAAGATATAATTAGATTCCTTTAAATCATTTTATACATAAACAAAAAACCCGCACATCAACTTTTACGCTTATGTGCAGGCTTTATCTACTTACGATATACTATGTTTTTGATGGTTCCTTCAGATAAGCCAAATTGGCTGGATAATGTATTTAAACTTATTCCACAAGACTTATACAAATGCCTTATCTCTAAGTTTCTAGCCTCAAGCCGCTTTTTTTCACCGCTCGCTTCACCCCAACGCATATGCTTCTCTTTTGCTTTTGGGATATAAATAAGACCATTCTCCACATAGCTTTGTATTTCGTTTAAAAGTGCATGAGGAAGAATCTCATCTGCCCTAATATACTTCATAATTCTCGACTCTCTTTCCTTAAAAATTCCATAAGGTATATTAAGAGTCCAGAAAAGGCGTTACTTTAACACGTCGGTTGCCCCCTTTTATATAATTCTATATAATTATACTAAATACCGCACAAAATAGCAACAGAAAAAATTAGAGATTTTTTATATCTTCCCAACTTTCCATACTACTACTATAACACAGAAATACCCCTCAAAAGTCTCAAATTTGTTTCAAATTTTTTTAAAACAAAAAGCAGATACTTAAAAAATATCTGCTCTTATATTTACGATACAATATGTTTTTAATAATTTCTATCCATTACCATCTTTTGTGCTTACTTCACCAAATTTTTTATACTCATAATAGTCTGTTATACTATCATACATTTCTTTTAAAACAGCAACAATTGGTATAGCAGCAATCATGCCCAAAATACCAGCAATAGCTCCACCAACAGTTATACTTATAATAACCAAAAGCGGACTAAGTTTAAAAGAACCACTCATAAGCCTTGGCTGTATGATGTTTGCATCTATCTGCTGTGTAATTAATAAGGTTAGTGCTATTATTGCACCCATCCCAATTCCTTGCGTAAGAGCAACAACAATTATAGCAATAAGCGTGGCAAAAATAGAGCCAAAATACGGCACATAATTAAAAATCCCAAGTATAAGACCAAGAAGTAAAGCAAATGGCGAACGTATTATAAGTAGCTGGATTGTTGCAAGAGTGCCAAGAATCATGCCATCTATGGTTTGCATACGAACATACTCTCTAAAATTCTCATTTAAACGGCCTGCATAGCCAATAATCGCACCACTAACCTTTGTATTCGTGTACACTCTAATAAATCTGCTAAGAAAGCTCTTAAATTTATCCTTTTCCATTAAAACATATATTGACGAAATAATTGCAATTACACCAGTAAACATAGCAGAGCCAACATCAACAATAACACCAATTGGCGACATTAAATTATCAATACTAAAACCCGAAAACATATCACCAAACCAAGCAAATACATTTTCAGGGCTTATCTGAAGCCCAAAAAGCTCTAGCTCGTTAAATTCGTTGATAAGCCACAATATGCTCTCCCAATATGTTGGAACATTTTCTACAAATAAAACAATACTGTTTCTTATTGCAGGAATAATCCAGTTTAGTATCAAGGCAATAATAGTTAAAAAAATTAAAATAACACTAAGAACACTAAGGAGCCTTTGCTTTTTTAAAATAAATTTGTTATTGCTTTTTGCAAGCAACTTTTGAATTGCACTGCACGGAATGTTTACAATATACGCAATCATAAATCCATAAAAAAATGGAGTTAATATGCTTCGTACTTGCCCTATAAAGCTAAAGAAAAAACTAATTTCAAGAACAATGGCAACTGTAATAATAATAGACAGTGCGAGCAAGTAATATGGTAATAAATATTTAAATTTTTCTCTATTAAACGGTTTTTTCACATTGGGCCTCCTGTTATGTTGTTATATTTTATAAAAAATGCTAGAGAAAGGTACATAATTTAAGTTATGCACCTCTTTAGCATGTTATTTAATTTTTACTCACAAACTTCTTGCTCTGTTTCTTTGCATTCTTCACAATTTAGCTCTTTGTATTTTGCAACTATACCATATATAGTAGCACCAACCCCTACAGCTAATAAAATCCATTTTAACGCTTTCATGCTTTCGCCTCCTAAATATTTTCGCTTGTTATGATTATATCATAACAAATCCATTTAGTAAACTATATTCTTGCGTTACTTAATATGCTTCAATCTTTTATTTGAAATTTGCATAAAAAAAGAGCTCAAACATCTTTTTATTGACTTTTTTTGTTGCTTTTTATAGAATATAACTATAATTATATAAGGAGATACAAAATGCAAACATACATTTTAGCACTAGACCAAGGAACCACAAGCTCTCGTGCAATAATATTTGACGAAAAACAAAATATAGTTATCACTTCACAAAAAGAGCTTAATCAATTTTTTCCAAAAGAGGGTTGGGTGGAACACGACCCTCTGGAGATATACAACTCTCAGCACTCGGTTATGATCGATGCCCTTTTAAAAAGCCAAATATCACCCAAGCAAATAGCGGGAATAGGCGTAACAAACCAGCGAGAAACCACAATTTTGTGGAACAAAGCAACTGGCAATCCAATTCATAATGCTATTGTGTGGCAATGCCGCAGAACAGCGAATGAGGTTGAAAACCTTAGAGCAAAGGGCTTATCTGAATATATTAGAGATACTACGGGACTTGTTTTAGACGCGTATTTTTCAGCCACTAAAATAAAATGGATACTTGACAACACAGAAGGAGCGAGAGAAGCCGCAAGACGTGGTGAAATTCTATTTGGAACGGTCGACTCTTGGCTTGTTTGGAAGCTTACAAACGGTGCTGTACACATTACAGATTACACAAATGCCTCTCGCACAATGCTTTACGATATACATAATCTTTGTTGGGATGAAAAACTTTTAGAAGAGCTGGATATTCCCAAGGAAATATTGCCAAAGGTTCGCTCTAGCAGTGAAATCTATGGTTATGCTAATATACAGGGTACAAAAATTCCAATTGCAGGGATAGCAGGAGACCAACAAGCCGCACTTTTCGGGCAATGCTGTTTTGAGCGTGGCGATATTAAAAATACTTATGGCACAGGTTGCTTTTTGCTTATGAATACTGGCAATGAAG
>WQZK01000223.1 GCA_009780765.1 Defluviitaleaceae bacterium | reverse complement strand
CGATTTATCTTTAAATTGCGTCATTCTTGAAAGCTCACCCATATAAGAATAGCAGTTTAAAACCCACGCAAGCTGAGTATGAGCTGGCACATGCGACTGGCAATAAATAATATTTTTTTCAGGGCAAAGACCAACTGCAAGATATGTTAAAAAAAGTGAATTGGCACTTTTTCTAAGCTCTGCTGGCTCGTTACGAACAGTAAGCGAATGTAAATCTGCAACACAATAAAGGCAATTATATTCATCTTGAAGCCTAATCCAATTTTTCACAGCCCCTAGATAGTGCCCTATATGCAAAGCACCAGTTGCTTGAATTGCGCTAAATATGGTCTTTTTCTTAACTTGTTCCATAGTTTTACCCCCTCGACACACCTTTTGCTATGTCTTTTCTATAATACATTTTTTCAAAATTAATTAGCTTTGCCGCTTCGTAAACATCTTGGCGAGCAGATTCTATATTTTCAGAAATTGCAACCACGCCTAAAACTCTGCCACCATTTGTTACAATTTTTTCACCTTTAAATTCTGTTCCTGCGTGGAAAACTGTGATATTTTGCATGTTTTTAAGATTTTCACCAAATTCAATAGCATGTCCTTTTTCGTAATTTTCAGGATACCCACCAGATGCCAAAACAAGGCAAGCCGCCTCTTGGATTTTCCAAGAAACCATAGAAGGTTCAAGCCTTTCTTCATAAACTGCAAGCATTATTTCGAGTAAGTCTGAATCAAGGCGTGATAAAACTACTTGAGTTTCAGGGTCGCCAAATCTTGCGTTGTACTCAATAACCTTTGGCCCTTCATTCGTTAAAATAAGACCAAAATAAAGCGTTCCTTTAAACTTTCTGCCTTCGCTTTTTAGATTTTTTATTGTTGGCATAAAAATTGTTTCCATGCAAACCTTTGCCATAGCCTCATCATACAAATAACTTGGCGAATAAGAACCCATTCCGCCAGTGTTAAGCCCTAAATCGCCGTCTTGAGCTTTTTTATAATCCTGTGCACTTGCCATTGGAACAATCGTTTCACCATCACAAAACGCCAAAACAGTAACTTCTGTTCCAACAAGAAACTCTTCAATAACAACCGAGTTGGCAGCAGAACCAAATTTTTTATTTAACATCATTTCACTTAGGGCATTAGCAGCTTCGGTTTCATTATTTGCTATAATAACACCTTTTCCAAGTGCCAGCCCATCAGCTTTTATAACACAAGGGAATTTGCCGTTTTTAACGTATTTCAACGCATCTTCATACTCATCAAAAGTTTCATATGATGCAGTGGGAATGTTATGCCTTTTCATAAATTCTTTAGAAAAAGCCTTGCTACTTTCGATAATTGCAGCGTTTCGCCTTGGCCCATAAACTTTAAGCCCTGCTTCTAAAAATGCATCCGCCGTACCAAGAGCTAAAGAATCTTCAGGACCTATAATAGTAAAATCAATATCACTTTCTTTAGCAAATGCTAAAAGCCCGTCAACATCAGTTGCCTTAATATCAACGCATTTAGCTATTTCTGAAATACCTGCATTTCCCGGGGCACAAAAAATTTCTTTGCATTTTTTAGATTGATTTAGCTTCCAAATAATTGCATGCTCTCTTCCACCACTACCTATAACTAAAACTCTCATTGAAAATTCCTCCTATAAATTCAAATTTTATTTTCTTCAAAAAGTTTAATAACTTTTGGCAAAATAACGCTTTCAGCCTCATCCATAACTCTTTTTTGAAGAGTTTCTGGCGTATCATCATCCATCACTACAACTGACTTCTGCATTATAATTGCCCCAGTATCAATGCCTTCATCAACAAAATGAACCGTTGCACCTGTAGTTTTGACGCCTGCTTTTAAAACTTCTTCATGAACTTTAAGGCCGTAAAAACCTTTGCCGCAAAAATCTGGAATTAATGAAGGATGCACATTTATAATCCTATTTTTAAACGCTTGTGCAAATTCTTCACCCAAAATCGTTAAATAACCCGCAGTTATAATAAGCTCTGCTCCAGATTCTTTAACAGCCAAAACCATTGCCTTTGTAAAACCTTCAATACTTTTAAACTTTTTAGGACTTATAATTTCGCTTGCAATTCCATGATTTTTCGCCCGCTCTAGGGCGTAAATATTAGAACGAGATGCAATAACCTTAACAATTTCGCAGTTTAGGTATCCATCAGCTATCTTATCTATGATTGTTTGTAGGTTAGAGCCGCCACCTGAAACTAAAACAGCAATTTTTAGCATATATCTATCCCTGAGCCTTTCCTAACTTTGCCAATTATATAAGCCTCTTCGCCTAATAATTTAAGCTCTTCCATAAGCTTTACAGAGTCCTCTTCAGAAACAGCCATAACCATGCCAATGCCCATATTAAATGTTTTATACATGTTTTCACGGCTTATGCTGCCCTTTTCTTCTATAAGCTTAAAAATCGGCGAAACATCAAAAACACCATCAAAAATATTAATACCAAGGCCTGAATTTTCTGGAAGCATACGCGGAATATTTTCAATAAATCCACCGCCTGTTATGTTGCTTATTCCCTTAACATTTACTTTTTTAATAACTTCGAGAACAGGTTTAACAAATATCTTTGTAGGCTTTAAAAGTTCTTCGCCCAAAGTGCAGCCAAGACTTTCGACATACTCGTTTATATTACTTTCTGACGGATTTAAAACCTTGCGAACAAGCGAGTACCCATTAGAATGAAGCCCGCTTGACTTAATGCCCACAAGATCATCACCCGCTTTTATCTGGCTACCGTCGATCATGTCTTTTTTATCAACAATGCCAACAGCAAAGCCCGCAACATCGTACTCCCCATCATGATAAAGCCCAGGCATTTCAGCCGTTTCGCCACCGATAAGTGAAGCATTACTCATAACACAACCATCAGCTATACCTTTAACAATATCTGCAATTTTTTCAGGAACATTTTTATCACAAGCTATGTAATCTAAAAAATATAATGGTTCTGCACCAACGCAAATAATATCGTTCACGCACATTGCAACACAGTCGATCCCAACTGTATCGTGCTTATCCATCAAAAACGCTATTTTTAGTTTTGTTCCGATACCGTCTGTTCCAGAAACCAAAACAGGCTCTTCCATATCTTTAGCTTTCTTAATAGAAAACATGCCTCCAAAACCACCAAGACCTCCAATAACCTCTGGCCTAAGTGTTTTCTTAACATGCTCCTTCATAAGTTCGACCGATTTATAGCCCGCCTCTACATCTACCCCTGCCGATTTGTAATCAAAACTCATAAAAACCACTCCTATTCTAAATTATTTAAGAATTCTAACCATTCGTCTACCATTTCTTGAAGAGTAATACCATAAACATTTTCAAAATTATCTATATCAAAATAAACTTGCGAAAATTTTTCTAACCCATAGGTTTTTATTAAGTATATCGTAAAAGATTCT
>WQZK01000222.1 GCA_009780765.1 Defluviitaleaceae bacterium | reverse complement strand
TAACTGATGTTGCTTTTTTCTATTTTATCCGAAAAAATCTTCTAAATGCAAATCAAGGGCGACCATAATTCTTTCCATAGTTTTATGCTCTAAGTCTTTTATGCCCGAAACTATATCTCTTAGTAGATTAATTGAAAGGTCAACCTTTCTTGCAAGTTCAAACAAAGTCATGCCTTTTCTTGCAAGAATGTTTAAAAGCCTTAGTCTATGAACATCAGCTCTGCTTGGCTCGCTTTGTGCAAACATTTTAACAGCGGCATATTTAGTTAGGTTACTATCCATAACATCGTGCAACTTTTCTTCTTTAAGGCTACGCTGCAACACCATTGCATTGTAAATTAAATGCTTATCGTCGTTAAAAAGCCCCTCTTTAACCAACAAAATTGAAAACCAATTTAACTTGCCTTGTTTTTCACAACAAAATTTAGCATACCCAAGATACTCATAAAACAAATATGTAACTTCTTCATGCTCCTTTTCTGAGAGGTCGTCATAAGCTTTTGCATATAATAACCTATCAACAAAGTTTATGTACATAAATGTTTTATACTCATATTCGTACTTTTTAACAAGCGGATACTCTTCAAAGCTTGCCTCTATAGCATCTAGAATGTCCAACGATTGTTGGTAGCTTTTACTCATAAAAATACTACCAGTTAATAGAAATTTATTATAGTTGCTTTCTAAATACTCCACTTCCTCCCCGAAAGATAAATTATTTAGCATAGGTAGCATTAGCTCATAAGAAGACGGAATATAGTCAGTTTTCCTATACTCTATGAAAGCTTTAAGCAAACATAGTGTATTAAATATTCTCTTATCAACAGTATCTTCATAATTTTCAAGATAATGTTCAAAACGCTCTTTTAAGCTTTCCATTTTTTCAACGTTATAAGTGTTATCCAATGTCATAAACTCATTAGACAACTCCGTAGCTAACTTAATTTTTTCATCCATGTAAATTCACCTTCTTCCTCGTAGTAAATTTTAATATAACGCTAAAACTTAGGTGGGTCTGGAGGAATTCCAGGCGGTAAGCCACCAGCACCAAAAGGCATTATAATTATAGGGTTATTAGGTTTTTTCATAAAAATCTCTCCCTTCCTAATTTCTTAATTTTACAGGTGTTACATGGTGCAATAAATTCGCTAGACAGCTCTGTAGCTAACTTTATTTTTTCGTCCATATAAATTCACCTTCTTCCTCGTAGTAAATTTTAATATAACGCTAAAACTTAGGTGGGTCTGGAGGAATTCCTATAGGGGCACCACCAGCACCAAAAGGCGTTATAATTAGAGGGTTATTAGGTTTTTTCATAAAAAGCTCTCCCTTCCTAATTTTTTAGTTCAATTTCAAATACTTAAAATAAATTATAAATTGTTTTACGACAAATGTCAATATATTTTTGTAATATATTACGAGAAGCAATCTAGTGTTAGAGCCTGAAAGTCTTATTTTGCATTGAAGTTATAGCACATTTTTTAGTTCTTGCACTGAATTGCTCCACTGCACAAAAAAAGCAACAGTTAAATATACCGTTGCTTTTTTACATGATTTACGCAGGCCTCGTTTTGCCTCTGTTCCTCAAAAACAGAGCCTTTTTTATAAACAATGCCACATGGAAATCTACCATACTGTGAACAATTGTGCCAAATCCTACTAATAGAAGAACTGAAAACAAAAATCCG
Source organism: Defluviitaleaceae bacterium (assembly GCA_009780765.1). Taxonomy (GTDB): domain Bacteria; phylum Bacillota; class Clostridia; order Lachnospirales; family UBA5962; genus WQZK01. Next base: position 1,762 of record WQZK01000222.1, on the reverse strand, counting down.
CTATCATAAGCTGCTGGATTAGTAAAATAAAACGGAACAACTGCCAAAACTTCACAAGCAGCATGAATTATTGCAATAACGAACGAGAAAATAATAATGCTTAGAGGCTTATTTAATACGTTTTTATGCTTTTTTATCCACAATCCGCCAACAAGAGCAAAAATAACATGTGATGCAGCACGAACTGCAACTATAGGAGGAAATGGACCAAGCAAAAAACCAAATGCCGTGCCAAGCGAAACGGCAACGCCCATCTTAACAGAAAAAAACATGCCAATAAAAATTACAACATGGCTACCAAGTGTGTAACTCATGGTTGGCAAAACTACCCTAAGCGGGCTAAACATTGGTATCATTATGCCTATTGCACATAAAACTGCACCGAGTGTTAGCTGGAAAACGGGTGAATTTGTTTTCATAATTTTATAGCTCCCTATTTTATAAAAGTTTTATAGTCTTCGTAGTTTGCTCTTAAAAGTTCTGGCGTGTTAAGGCCGTAAGGACAATTTTTGATGCAATGCCCGCAGTCTATACAGTTATCTATACGGCTCATTTCTTCTTGGCCTGCTTCATCTGTGAACGATGCTTCAACTGCACGCCTTAATAAAAGGCCCATTCTAGCAGCTTGAGAAATAACAATATTAGCAGGGCAAGGCATACAATAGCCACATGCACGGCAGAAATTGCCCGAAAGTTCTGCTTTTTCTTTGGCAATTTTAAGACGTCTTTCCTCTGTCATAACAGGTGGATTATTTTGATAAGCCAAAAATTCGTCAAGCTCAGATTCTTTTTGAATGCCCCAAATAGGCAATGTGTTTTTATATTCATTTAAAAAAGCATAAGCAAGAGCCGAATCGGTAATAAGTCCGCCAGAAAGTGCTTTCATAACAACAAATCCAACATTATGCTCTTCACAAAGCTTAACAATATCTTCGTCTTGCTTTTCAGAAATATAGTTAAATGGAAACTGTAAAGTTTCATAAAGCCCAGATTCAACCGCCTCACGTGCAACATGAAGCTTGTGGCTTGTTATACCTATATGTTTAATTTTGCCTTGTTTTTTAGCCTCTAGCATAGCATCATACAAACCATCTTCTCCACCTGGTTTTGGACAAAACGGCGGGTTATGGAACTGCATAACGTCTATGTAATCGGTTTTCATTCTTTGTAAGCTTAAATCAAGATGCTCGGTGAAAGTTTTTGCGTCTTTCGCCTGTGTTTTTGTTGCGATGTAAATATTTTTCCTAACTTCTGCAAAAGTATACCCAATTTTTTCTTCACTATCGGTGTACATATTAGCAGTATCAAAGTAAGTTATGCCATTTTCATAGGCTTTGTACATAATTTTGCGAGCCTCTTCTTTAGAAACTCTTTGAATAGGCAAAGCACCAAATCCGTTTTTGTTAGTTTCTATCCCAGTTCTTCCAAGAATAACTTTGTCCATAGTAGTCCTCCAAATTTTTTATATTTTTATATAAAATGTTCTAATTTATTTGTTTTCTTTAACGCTATAAAAATTGGTGTTGAAATAATTAAAAAGACTGCACTATTTACACCAGATTTTATTAAATTAAATGGTATGATTGCAGGCACAAGCATGCCCATAACTGTTTCTCTCGGAACCCCCATAAATATAGGCGTAAATATTATATTAAATAAAACCATTGCAGCCGTCATTAAAATAGTGCCTAAAATACAGCCAAAAATTCCGCCAAAGATATTTTTAAATTTTCTGTATATAAAAACTACAGGCAAAACAAAT
>WQZK01000221.1 GCA_009780765.1 Defluviitaleaceae bacterium | reverse complement strand
GCTTCACTCCAAGGCTTTCGCTGAGAAGAATCAATATGTTCCCATTCAAATGTTCCTTGTAAAAACCACCAATCATCCCAAAATGCACCCGCAGATGCAATAGTTGCACCAAGTTCTTCAATAACAACATCAGTTGGGTTTTGTATTGCCGAAGGCTCTGGTGTATCACTGTTACCACTACAAGCAGCTAAAGCCGTGAGTGAAAACAACATAAAAGCCATAACAAAAAATTTTTTCATTGATTATTCTCCTTCATACATTACTCGTATCTGAGTGCTTCAATAGGGTCTAACTTCGCAGCCTTATTCGCAGGATAAACACCAAAAACAACGCCAACTAAGCTCGAAACTATAAATGCAAAAGCCACGTCAAAAGCTCCAACAAACGGCGAAACATCTGTACCCATAAAACCTGTTAGCAAAACACCAATACCCATTGCAGATAAAAGCCCCAAAGTGATGCCGATAGCACCGCCTATAAAGCATAAAATAATTGCTTCTAAAACGAATTGTAGCCTAATATTGTTATTTGTTGCACCGAGTGATTTTCTTATGCCAATTTCTCTTGTACGTTCTTTAACTGTTACAAGCATTATATTCATAACGCCAACTCCGCCAACAAAAAGGCTTATGCCTGCAACAAGTGCCACAAATCCTGTAACTGCACTAAAAACAACATCTATCTGCTCGAACATAACCTCAAGGCTTTCAACAACATATCTATCTTCTGTGCCTTTTATCATATCTAAAACATTTGAAATAATTTCGGCCGATTCTACGCTACTATATCCATCGTGAAGAGCCACACCAAAAAAATCAATATGGCTTATACCAATTATATCCTGCATAGTAGTGTATGGCAGAAAAAACATACCTCTTCCCATTGGAGTAGCGTCGCTTGCCATTGCCATCATGCCATCTACATTAAGCTCTTCTAAAACACCTATAATTGTAAATTCTTCACGAACTCCCCAAGGGTTAGTTAAAGTAATTCTTTCACCAACAGAGTTAAGCCTGCCAAAAACCTCAAAAGAAACATCTGCCTGTAAAACGGTAACGCGACTACGGTTAAAAACATCTTCTTCTGTTATAAATCGCCCAATGGCTATATTAACATCTTCTAAAACGGTAACATTTTGGTCTAAACCAACGCCTGTACCTCTTCTCGCTGTTTCATCTCGCCTTTCTATTTCAAAACCGTTTTGTTCGATTAAAATACTAACTCTATCAACCATGTCCATGGTTCCAATTATGTAAGCATCTTCTGGCATGAGCCTATCTGTTTCTTCTATAATGGTTCGAGGGTAAACTTGAATAAAGCTTGAATTTATACCGTCCATAGCATCGAAAATAGACTCTCTAACACCCTCACCAGTAGAATTTATCATTATTACCGAAGAAATACCAATTATAATGCCAAGCATCGTAAGTGTTGAACGCATTTTATAGCCAAAAATATTTGATATGGCTGTTTTAATATTCTCTAAAAAATTCATAAACTAACCCCCTATTATCACAGGGTTTAAAACTGGTTCGTCTGATAAAATCAGCCCGTCTTTAAACGTAATTATGCGGTTTGTGTGCCTAGCGATTTCTGGCTCATGAGTTACAACAACAATGGTTGAACCCTCTTTTTTATTTAAATCTTGAAAAATACCCATAATTTCCTCGCTTGATTTAGAATCAAGATTGCCCGTTGGTTCGTCTGCCAAAATTATAGCGGGATTATTTACTAAGCTACGAGCAATGGCAACACGCTGGCGTTGCCCGCCCGAAAGTTCGTTGGGCTTATGTTTTGCTCTATCAGAAAGCCCAACTTTTTCAAGAGCAATAAGTGCAGCTTCACGGCGTTTAGCCTTAGAAACACCAGCATAAACCATAGGCAATTCAACATTTTGCAAAGAACTAAGCTTTGGCAAAAGATTAAATGATTGAAAAACAAATCCAATTTTTTTATTTCTTATATGAGCAAGCTGGCCCTGCTTTATTTTTGAAACATCTTCGCCATCTAAAATATAGTCGCCCGCAGTTATAGAATCAAGGCAGCCCATAATATTCATAAGCGTAGATTTACCAGAGCCTGATTGACCCATAATGGCAACAAATTCTTTAGCTTCAACCTTAAAATTTATGCCCCTAAGTGCCTCAACCTCAATATGCCCATTTTTATATACTTTGTGGAGATTTTTAACTTCTAACATTGTAGACATCTGTAAAACCTCCTTATCGAATTGCTGTGATAATCATACCATCATACATATTTAAAGTTGGTTGAGAAACAATGGTTTCGCCTGCATTTAGACCGATAACTTCCATATACATATCAGCAAAAGCACCAGTTGTAACCATTCTTCTTTCAAGCGAGTTATCATCACGAACAACAAAAACAAAAGCGTTTCCATCAGCATCAGTTAAAGTAGATAAAATAGAAACAACAACAACATCGGTATTTACTGAAGTTGTGATTGTAACATCTAGCGAAAAACCAGGTTTAAGCTGGCTTGCTTCAACCGATGGATTAACAGTAATTTCAACAGGAACAACAATTTCTTGGCCTGTTGTAGATTGGCGTGTTTGGGCAATTTGGTCTATACGAGTAACAATGCCAGTTGCATAGTTGCCACGGCCTAGTACATTAGCTTCGATTTTAACTTCTTGCCCAAGCTCTACTCTTGCAATATTTCTTTCGTTTACAAATGCACGAACAACAAACTCGCCAATATTAGAAACTTCCATTAAAGGGCGTTCTGTAGGAGAAATTTCGCCCTGAGAAATACGTAAATCTGTGATAGTACCAGAAATTGGGCTGTATAAAACTTCTGAAAAATCAGAAAGCTCTCTTTCTATTCTATCAACTTCAAGCTGTGCTTGCGAAACATTTATACGCCTTTGCGAAACATTGTTTTGCGATTGTGGCGAGTTTAATCTATTTTGTATATCTACAAGGTTAATTTCAGCTAAAAGTTTGGTTTCCTCTGTCATTCTAATATTTCTGTCTATAGCTTCTAACTGTCTGTTGTAGGTGTTTAGTCTGTCTTCATGGTTTGTAGTTGTTTGTCTTGATATGTTTAAAAGAATATTTTCTCTTTCGCTCTCTAAATCGGCAAGGCTTCGCTCTGTGCGGCTAATATCTAGCCTAGCGTTTGTAATTTGTGTGTCTGAAACAGGGATAAGCTCATTTTCTAAAGCAATTTGGGCACTTCTAAGGTTTAAAGTTACCGCTTCAAGCCTTCTTTCTATTTCTTCTTTTCTATCATCTCTTTGGCGCTCTGTAAGACCTGTGCGGTTTTGGTCTATAAGTTCTTGAAAATCATCTAATTCTTTTTGAATTCTGTCAACCTCAAGCTGGGCTTGCGAAACGCTAATTTCTCTTTGTGCAATAATATTTTGCGATTGTGGCGAATTTAGCCTATTTTCAAGGTCTTCAAGGCTCATTTTAGAAAGAGCCAACGTTTCTGTTGTAACTG
>WQZK01000220.1 GCA_009780765.1 Defluviitaleaceae bacterium | reverse complement strand
GCAATCTCTAGTGGTTTTGCTCCGCCTTGGCACTTTCGCTTTGCGAAAGCGGTCTTTGACCGGTTTTCCGCAGGAAAACTGCTTGGACTGGCTTCGCCACTCTGCCATAGGCAGAGCACAACGATAAACGCCAATAAAATACAAAAAGCATGGATTGCCACGCCTCTTCGAGGCTCGCAATGACAATATCCGAGTTATTTCTAATTTCAGTACAACTCTAATGACTATTAGAAGTGCTTGGATTCTAATTTCATTACTACTACATTAACAAATCGCTAAACCATCAATAGACTAGTATCGAAATTAACTTTTTTACCAACACGTCATTGCGGCACTGAATCAAGTTCAGCACCGAAATCTTACAAAACAGATAAGATCCCACATCAAGTGCGGGATGACGATACAGTAACTTTTTTAATTTCACTACATGCCTATTGCGAAAAGTGTGAACACGACGAAGCAATCCAGCGGTTTTAAAATAAAAACCCCATGACATTTACTTATGTCATGGGGTTAGCTTTTAATGTTTTTTATACACCTTACTCTGGCAGCTATTTAAACTAATAGACAATTTATACTATTAATAAGTGCTATGTACTTATTTTTATATCAGTGTATTTTTTAACAGCTAGCTCAAAAGCCCGATAAATTTCTTCACACTCACCTAGCTTTATAGCTGCCATCAAAGAACTTATACGCTCTTGGTCTTTGCAAAAGATTGCTTTTCTCAATCTGGCAAGTGCACCTTGAAAAAGCCACTCAAAATACACAGAAAAAACCGTAACCCCGAAAAGATAGGGCTACGGCCTTTTAAAATTGCCTTATAATTAACAAAATACATCTATACTGCAATCGCACCGTTTTTGAAAGCACAATTACAAATAATTCTGAGTTACTTCACAAAAATTGGGCTATCATTTTCAGAGCAGATTTCGCCAGAATCTTTATAACCCATTTTTGTCCAAAACACCATGGCTTCATCTTCCGATGTCAAATACAAGCCCTTAATATTTTTTAGGTTTAGTTGGCTTTCAGCATGAGCCGCTAATGCTCTGCCATATCCAGCATGTCGCAAATCTGCTGCTACGTAAAGTTCGCGGATAGTTCCATACCCCTCTTTCACACACCAATCGCTCTCTGGCGAATCTACCTGATATAAAATGAAGCCTTTAGCAACATCATCTATAAGTAGTATATCTAAGAAAACAATTTCAACGGCAGCTCGCCTTATGAGTGCATTTTGCCATCTATCTAGCTGCTCTTCGGTGAGCTGCATATTATAATCTTGATGAAAACAAGTTGCTAACATTTCTTTAAATGCAGCATAATCTAAATCTGAATAGCTACGAATTTTTACTTCCATATTTCCTCCTTGTATATTGGAGGGCTTATGAGGATAATACCCTCCATAGGTTTTTTGTTTTATATAATTTCATTGATTTTGCCTCCTTTCGATAAATTTACCATACCGACAAAGCGGAGCAGGCATCGGATAGTATAGCTAGTAAAGCTCATCATTATACTTTTCCGCTACGATTAAGTCTATCATACTAAGCTTGATTAGTCAATGGAAATCGAGGCCTCACAAGCATAATAAAAAACCCTTGACAAAATGCCAAAGGGTTAGTTTTTTTGTTAAAACCTCTCAATATCAATCTTCTTTGCTTCAAAAATCTCACCAAGGGCTATTTTTGATATATCACCAAACTTGCCAGTATTATCGCTTACAAAAAACTTTGTTGTTTTCTCCGTTAAAGAGTCATTTTGCATATTGTTTTCACAAATCGCTTTTTTTAAAAGCTCTGCCGTAACTACCGATGGATTTATAACGTTAACATTTTTACCTGCAACTTCTTTAATGCAATCTTCTAAAAGTGGATAATGCGTGCAGCCCAAAACAAGCGAATCAATGCCTTCTTCCAAAAGCTCTTTGAGATACTTTTTCGCAGTTAGGTGCGTAATTTCATTATTAAGCCAGCCCTCTTCTGCAAGTGGCACAAAAAGAGGGCAAGCCTTTGTGTAAACTTTTATAGAGTCGTCTAGTTTATTTATTTTTTCTTTATATGCCCCGCTTCTAACCGTCGCCTCTGTGCCTATAACTCCAATTCTCTTATTTTTTGTGGCTTTTACAGAAGCAATAACCCCAGCCGTTACAACATCAATAATCGGGATACTAAATTCTTTCGCTAAAGCATCATACACCGTTGCACTTACTGTATTACACGCAACCACCACAGCTTTAACTTTAAACTCAAGCAAAAAATTCATTATTTGCTTGCTAAATTTTTCTATAGTTAAAACACTCTTAGAACCATACGGAACCCTTGCCGTATCTCCAAAGTAAATTAAATTTTCGTTAGGCAAAGCCTTTATTATCTCCGATAAAACGGTTAAACCACCAACACCAGAATCAAAAATTCCAACAGGCATATTTTTATTTTCCATTTGTGTTCCCCTATTAATTATTATCTTCTTATTTTAACGCAATTTCTATCAGTTTGTCAATTAATTTAGAAGTTTTCACCCCCATATTATTTAAAAGCATAGAATACATGCTTATATCTGTAAACCCTGGAATTGTGTTTATTTCGTTAAAAATAACTTTATTTGTTTTCTCCTCCAAGAAAAAATCTACCCTCGAAAGTCCGCTACAGCCAAGGGCTTTAAATATAACAAGAGCCTTTTCCATAATCTCCTTTTCTGCACAGCCGTCTATATCCGCTGGAATAATCACCTTAGAATCTTCGTTGTTGTACTTTGCATCAAAATCATAAAACTCATCCCCTGGAATAATTTCGCCCGGTAGAGTTATAATTGTATCTTCGTATCCATCACCTAAAATTGCACATTCTATTTCACGCCCAACAATCGCTTTTTCAACAATAATCTTGCTATCGAATTCAAATGCACATAAAATTGCCGAAACTAGCTCCCGCTTATTAGAAGCTTTGCTAATCCCAACGGAAGAACCCGCATTTGCAGGCTTTATAAAGCAAGGATACCCAATTTTATAACGTACATCTTTGCACAATGAATTTATATCCATTTCATTTTCGTTAAACACCAAATATTTTGCTTGGTTAATACCTAGATGCTTCACCATAATTTTGGTTAACGCCTTATCCATAGAAACTGCTGAAGATGAAACCGAGCAGCCAACACAAGGTAGACCTGCAAGCTCTAAAAGACCCTGAACCGTGCCATCTTCTCCATTTTTACCATGCAAAACAGGAAAAACAACATCGATTGGTATAGTTTTATACTTGCCCTCTGTTAAGCGTAATAAACCTTTATGCGTTTTATCTGGGCTTATTATTGTTTCTGTGCCAAATCTTTCCCAATCTATATTTTTTATATTGTCAAGCCCTCCATCGTATAAAAGCCATCGCCCTTTTGGCGATATATATATTGGGATAATATTGTATTTTGCTGCATCCATGTTATTAATAACATTTACCGCAGATGCTTTTGAAACTTCGTGTTC
>WQZK01000219.1 GCA_009780765.1 Defluviitaleaceae bacterium | reverse complement strand
TTATCTTCCATTTTATTTACACCTCTTATAATTTTTTATAATTAGCGAAATTTATGGCGATTTACAGCAAGCAATTGTGTAGCATCGCCGTAAACTTCTATGTAAATAATTAAATCGTATTCAGCTGTTTTTACGCTATTTAAAGCGTCTATGGGTGCCTTTTCCCCCATACGCTTTATTACCCACTATAATATAATAACAGTAAACTTTATAAAAGTCAAATTTTTTACAAACTGGTTTGACTATAGCTAAAGTTTAGTGGTATAATATTAATATAGATTATTCTGAGAGGTTTTTATGGATATAAAAAGAAAAATACTAAGTTTTGATTATATATTATTGATACTTGTTTGTGCGTTATCTGTTTTTGGAATTGTTGTTATTGGCAGTGCAAGGCATATATATCAATTCGGGTTTTTAGAGCGTCAAATGCAGCAATTAGCATTTGCATCTGGTCTGGTTTTACTTATTATAACAAGCTTTATAAGTACTAAGTTAATAGCAAAGTTCTTTTGGCTGGCGTATATTATTAATATAGGCCTTTTGGTTTATGTTCTTTTTAGGGGCGAAACTATGGATATGGCAAACGTTACCCGTGCAATTAGAGTTGGGCCTGTTTCTATACAGCCATCTGAGTTTGCTAAGGTTTTTATGATAGTATATGTTGCAGGCTTTATCAATAAATTTTCTGATAAGCTTAACAATTTTTTTGTTATTTCTGGGTTTATTATAAGTATAATTATTCCAACTGTGCTTGTGCAGCTTCAACCGTCAATGTCGGCATCATTAGTTGTTTTAAGTATTTCTTTGATAATGATTTTTTTAGGAGGCATTAGTTATAAATATATTCTTGGGGTGGTTTGTATCGTTGTGCCTTTAGGTGCTCTTTTTATAACAGATGTTTTGCGTGAAGTTCCTATGTTCGTTACGAGAATCCCTGTTCTTAGAAATTATCACATCCAAGATCGTATAATCCCATTTATACGCCCAGAGTATGCCTCACCTGATGTTAGGCGCCAAACTCTGCAATCTGTAAGTGCAATAGGTTCGGGTCAGCTCACGGGCAAAGGGCTTTTTAATGGCTCTGTAAACCAGCTTAATTATTTGGCGGCAAATCATAACGATTTTATTTTTGCCGTGATTGGTGAAGAGTTTGGCTTTATTGGCGGCGTTCTTGTGATACTTATATTATTTTTAGTTATATTAAAATGTATGATGATAGCCTACAGAGCAGAAACACAGGCTGGTAGGCTAATAGCCTCTGGTGTTGGGTTTATGCTTGCTTTTCAAACCTTTGTAAATATAGGTGTTGCAACAGATATTTTGCCAAACACGGGCATGGCTTTGCCATTTATAAGCTATGGCGGTAGCTCGATGTGGGTTAATATGATTGCCATTGGCCTTGTTATAGGCATTGGGATAAGTAATAAAAAAGAAGATACAAAAACATTTTTAGGAGGAAGCAAATAAAATGAAGAAATTAAAAAGATTTTTGATTTATTACAAGCCACACAAAAAAGTTTTAGCTATAGACCTTTTTTGTGCAGTTATATCATCGCTTGTAACGCTTGTATTTCCGCTACTTATTGGATTTATCATGACCATTGTTGAAAATAGAACAATTGACATGAACACAGTTATGTGGCTTGGAGTGGCATTTATCGGGTTAATGATTGTTGAGTATGTTTGCCAGTATTATATGACTTACATAGGGCATGTTATGGGTGCAAAAATGGAATTTGATATGCGTAAAGACATATTTGGCCATCTGCAAAAACTTTCTTTTAGTTTTTTTGATAATCAAAAAACTGGCCAACTTATGAGCCGCATAACGAATGATCTTTTTGAAATTACCGAGCTTGCACATCATGGACCGGAAGATATTTTAATTTCTATTGTTAGGCTTATTGGTGCGGTGATAATTTTATCGTTTGTAAATGTGCCACTTATGCTTATTTTAGTTGCGATGATTCCGTTTATGTTTTTATTTGCGAAATTTTGCAATAAGAGAATGCGAACGGCATTTAGGGCAAATCGCTTAAGAATTGCAGAAATTAATGCCCAAATTGAAGATAGCATTTCGGGTGTTAGAGTTGTTAAAGGCTTCGCTAATGAAGATCTTGAAAATAAGAAATTTCAAGAAGGCAATATGAATTTTGTTAAAAGCCGTGCAATGGCATTTAAAACTATGGCTAGTTACCATGGTGGGCTTAGGTTTATTATGTCTTTTATGAATATAACAATAATAATAGTTGGTGCATGGTTTATAACAAGAGATGTTATTGGTGTTAGTGCACTTGTAATGTTTATACTATACATAAATACTTTGATGGACCCTATTCGCAGGCTCATCCAGTTTACCGAGCAGTTTCAAAACGGGGCAACAGGATTTGAGCGTTTCTTGGAGATTTTAGATATTGAGCCTGATATAAAAGACCGTAAAGATGCTATAGAACTAAAAGATGTTAAGGGCAAAATCGAATTTAAAAATGTTACGTTTAATTACAAAGATGTAGAGCAAAATGTTTTTGAAAATGTAAACCTTAATATTGATGCGGGTGATTATGTTGCACTTGTTGGGCCTTCAGGTGTTGGAAAAACTACGTTATGTTCTTTGATACCACGTTTTTATGAGCCTTCTAGTGGAGAAATTTTGGTTGACGGTGTGAATGTAAATAGGTTTAAACTCAAATCTTTACGCCAGCATATTGGCATCGTTCAGCAGGATGTGTACTTATTTACAGGCTCTGTTCGCGAAAATATTGCATATGGCAAAAAAGATGCAACTGATGACGAAATTATAGCTGCGGCAAAATCTGCAAATGCCCACGATTTTATTATGGAACTGCCTGATGGGTATGATAGTTATATCGGTCAGCGTGGTGTTAAGCTTTCGGGCGGGCAAAAGCAAAGGCTTAGTATTGCAAGGGTGTTTTTGAAGAATCCACCAATACTTATTTTTGATGAGGCAACTTCTTCTCTTGATAACGAATCGGAGCAAGTTGTACAACAAAGCCTAGAAACTCTTGCTAAAAACAGAACAACTTTATGTATCGCACATAGGCTTTCGACCATCAAAAACGCAAAAATTATACTTGTTTTAACCGAAAATGGCATAAGCGAGCGTGGTACGCATGAAGAGCTTATTGCACTTGGCGGTACATATGCAAAATACTATGAATTAACTTTGCACGGGCAGGAGCTTTTGACGTAGGAGCGTAATTAGGTAGTTGTTAGGTTATAAAAGAACTTATCGGAGGCAAAAAATGTTTAAAGAATATGGCGAGTTAAGTGCAATGTTATACGAGCATACAAAACCGATAGGTTATTCTGTTGGCGGTGATATTGAATATTATTCTGAAAAATTGAAAGCTATTTCAGGTGATATTCTTGAAGCAGGAGTTGGAACGGGTAGGATGCTTATTCCGTTAATTAAGCAAGGCTTAACGGTTGATGGGGTAGACTTATCTGCCGAGATGTTAGCTAAATGTAGACTCAATTTAGATAAACATAAAATTTGT
>WQZK01000218.1 GCA_009780765.1 Defluviitaleaceae bacterium | reverse complement strand
TGCCCAAACTGATGCCCCGCATAGGCTTGTGCCAAAGGTTCGGCGGTTTTTGGCACTGCATTTCCAGCAAATACATCAGGCTCTAAAGGTACGCCTAAATAATCAGCCAATTTGTTATTAAAAATGAGCAATTTAGGTGATTTTACAGGTACCGGATGTTGCTTAGTAAAAAACTTATTTGGCAAGTTGGCAAATCTATTATCAAAGTTCCATTTTGGTGTTTTTTGCAATTGAGTTCCTCTTTTCTTTTGATATTTTTACAAGTAGTATTTGATTATTTTAGTTTTTTAGTATACTTATTTAAAAACCTAGAAATCATAAGGGAAAAGGAGCGACCATAATGACTAACATGTTAGAAATATCAACGCGAGTTTTAATAGGCTTTTTAATACTCTTAATTCTTGTAAGAATTATCGGAAACAAGCAGCTCGGGCAACTAAACATATTTACTTATATTTCTGGTATAGTAATTGGTAGCATGGTTTCTGATATAATACTCCACCGAGATATAAAATTTTGGGTTTCTATGTTTGGCGTGGCTCTTTGGGTAGGATTTGCGATTTGTGTTGAGCTTATTTCGCTAAAAAGTGTTAGAGTTAGGGAGTTATTGGATGGACAACCAATCATTCTTATAAAAAAAGGTAAAATTTTATATAACGCTTTAAAAAAAGAGCGAATGAATATTGATGATTTAACAATGATGCTTAGAACAAACAACATTTTTTCAGTTTTAGAGGTTGATTATGCAATTTTAGAAGCAAATGGAGATCTAAGTGTTTTTAAAAAGCAGGCGAAGCCACAAAAATATATGCCTACAACTATTATAACTGATGGCAGAGTTATAGCAAAAAATTTAAAAGAATTAAATATAACTGAAAAATGGCTGAATGATACCTTGGAGGATTTAAATATCAAAAATAAATCCAGTGTTTTGTACGCAGAAATACAAGAAGATGGACGATTACATGTTCAAACTAAAGATTAATAGAATACACTCTGATAATGGCGGAAATAGCGTAAATACTAGTTTAATTGTAAAGGGGGGATGTTTTGACATCCCCCCAACTTCATAAACATTATAACTTCAACTTTGCGACCGTTTCGTCGTCAACTTCATCTCCGGTTTCAACGAAGCCCAGCGACGCATAAAACTTGCTGGCAAACTCGTTGTCAGGCTCGTAAGTTGTGAAGAAATACTCCGCTTTTCCGCATGGCAGCCCTTTGATTTCGTCTATGATTTTCCGCATGGCTTGCTTGCCATAGCCCTTACCTTGGTATCTTTCATCAATCATAAACCGCCATAAATAATAGCATGGGGCATCTTCTTCATAATCATCTCCATCAGGAAAGTAGCCGTACATGATGAAGCCGACCATTGTGTTATTTGCATAAACGGCATAGGTAACAGCATACCCACCAGTGTCGTTGTTTCTTAAATTGTAATCATAGGCTTGACCTAAGCTGTAGGAATTGCTCACTAAAAATCCCCTTTGCTTCGGTGCTACGTCAAGCTCGATACACTCCTTCATATTGTCGTCCGTTATTGTTATCTTTTTGAGTTCGACCATGATGTGATTCTCCTTTTTTTGCGCCATCAGTGGCGATATTGGTTTTGCCTTTTAGCCATCAGCAGAGAAGTGTCGCCACCGACATCGTTAACCTCTGTGTCGATTGGCAAAGTACCGACAAAGATTTGAGAGCATACACAACAATTATATCATGATACCGATAGCAAAGCAAACTAAAATCACAGGTCAAAAATATAGGTTTTCCGCACATATCATAAAAAGCCTTTGTGTTTTAAATTACACAAAGGCTTTTATTAGTCCACTTTTATTGTCTTACAAAATGGCCACCCATAAGGTCTATGGTTCTTGTACCATCTTCGTTTAATATAAACTCTATAGGGTCAAGGGCTAAGAACCATCTTTCACCAACTTGGCCAATTGGAACTTCTGAAGCTCCTAGATGATTAGCTACGGCTAACATAGCCATGCCCATATCGTTAATAGAAATTATCAACTGACTTATAGTAAATGTTTCGTTTGCAATTTGAGGTGAGAAAGTATAAGTTCCAACCCATGCTTCAAATCCCTCTGGTGCTCTTAAGCTTTCTATATCGTCTATTCTAACGCCAGGAAGTTCGCCAAGCATTGAAATCGCATGACCGTCCATATATACAAACGTATAACTTCCAGTAATACCTACAAAAGTTCCGTCAGACATTGGCGTAAGCTCTATAACCATATCACCTGACAATGAAATCCAAGAAGGAACACCGTCAACAATTTTAAAATGCCATAAACCGCCTAATCCAAACGAATAAAGTCCTTCAAAGAATAAAAGTTCTTCAAGTTCTTCTAAAGAAAGCTCTATAGGGGTGGCATCACCAATATCTGCTACAGGCTCAGTAGCTGCAACTGGTGCAGTACCAGTTTTTTCTGTAATTGCAGATTGCAAAACGGCAAAAGCAGTAGCAGTAGCGATACTTATACCTGTTAATGAATTTGTAGATATAAATACCCCAAGTCCGTTTTCAACATCAAAAATCATTTCTGTGTGGTAATGAATTATATTGCCGCCGTGACCTACGGTTTGCAAATCGTTTACTAACATATGAAGAAAACCAAGGCCATAGCCTACAACCGGAGGAGCCATTGCAACGTGAGAAGTATGGTCTTGCATCATGTAGCGAATAGTTTCTTGTGGAAGAAGCTCGTGCCCGTCTAAAGTGCCATCACCCAATATAGTGTGCATAAAACGTGCCATATCGTGTGCTGTTGACATGAGCCCACCAGTACTTATAGGAGGCATAAGGTGCATAGGCACTTGAGTGCCAGTAGCTATATAAGGCATTGCAACATTTGTTAAGTTATTTGTAAATTCAAACGTAGTTCTATCCATGCCTAAAGGTGCAAAAATATTTTCGTTGGTGTATTCTACAAAGCCCTCAAAATAGTTATCATGACCCATCATTCTTGCTACGAGTACGCCGAGAATCGTCCAGTTATTGTTAGCATATTCGTACATAGTGCCTTCTTCAAAAGTCATTTCTCTTTCAGGTAGCCATTCTAAAATACTGTTCATATGCCCTTGATAATGCTCGTTACCTATTGTTAAAAAGCCTCTAACAAAATTGCTGATAATGCCCGATGTGTTGCTTAGCAACATTCTAACTGTTATGTTATCCGAATTTCCACCAAGTATATAACTTGGAAGCAAGCTAAACTCTGGAAGATATGTTACCAAAGGCTCATCTAAATCAATTATGCCTTGCTCTACAAGCTGCATTACAGCTATTGCCGTAAAAGGCTTAGATGTAGAACCAACTTGGAATAATGTATGTTCATCTGCAAACACGCGGTTTACGCTATCTGCAAAACCTAGGCCTTGCGTAAAGGTAAAGCCTGTTTCAGCGTCAACCAAAGCTATAGTTAAACCAGGAACGCTAAGTGCTTCCATAAGCTGGAGCGATGTTGATACAGCTGTTGCGATAGTTTCCGAAAAATCGCCAGCATCGCCAAACAAAAATGCTACATCGTTAAAAGA
>WQZK01000217.1 GCA_009780765.1 Defluviitaleaceae bacterium | reverse complement strand
TGCAAGATAATGAGGTGGTAGTATGATTAATAAAATTATTGACTTTTTTTGTTGTTTAAAGTATAATAAAGTTGAACATAGTTTTAACTACAGAGGAGGAGTTTACATGCTTAATGCTTTACACGTTTCAAATAACTTAATAAATAGAGCAATGGCTGATAATATACATATGTCTCCAATGAAGTTGCAAAAATTGGTGTATTTTGTATATAAACGTTACCTGCAAGAGACAAAAAAGCCACTTTTTAGTGAAAGATTTGCTACATGGAAATATGGTCCTGTTCAAGAAAATGTGTACAACGAATTTAAAGAATTTGGAGCCAATGATATAACAAGACGTTATGCAGAGGTGAATGGAAATATTTTGATTGTGAAAGAGTCCAATGAAAAGGTTAAAGAGGCTTTTAACTTTGTGTGGAATAAATATAAAAACTACAATGGGACACAGCTATCAATATTAACCCATAAGGATGGTACAGCTTGGAAGTATGCTTACGATAATAATAAAGCATATCTTGAAGATGAACAGATTTTGATAGAGGGGTGGCTTGAATAAGAATGCCAGAAAGTCAAGAAACCTTAACAGCAGTTGAAGATAAACCAATAAATATATCGAGCAATGGTATAAGTGAGGAGCCGCCAAGCCTTGAGCTTTTTAAAGAGCAGGAAAAAGCCAAAGCAGGTAAAGAAAAAAGGACAACGGCGAAGCATTTAATAATAGTATGTCTATCTATGATGTTTGTGATTTATTTAATCGATACTATTGCTAATAGAAGTAGCTCATTGGCAGAAACTATTTTAGGAATGATACAAATGGCTGTGATGTTAATTTTGGGATATTTATTCGGTAAAAATAGCGATTAAAAGCACACAAATTACTCTTGTGTGCTTTTTTAATACAAAGGAGCGATTAAAATAATACGAGCATACAACAAAAACTTAAAACTACTCGGTGAGATAGATGACATTTCGTCAATCATATACGAGCGAGATTTCTTCTCTTTCGGCCGATGCGAAGTACATCTTCCTTTCAGGGAGGATGTTTTTTTGTTACTTTCGCCCGAGAATTTCTTATTTATAAATAATAGGCCCGACAAGGTAATTATCTGCGAAGATATAGAAGTTTTAGACAACAACAAAAAAATTAAAGTGCGGGGCATATCGCTTGACGGGCTAACGTTACGCCGAATTATACTGCCCCATTTAAGCGATAATTTTGTTAGAATGAGCAACATGCAGGCTTCTGAAATTATGTACGGCTTTGTAGAGCGGCAGTGTATAACCCCGCATGATGCTTACAGAAAAATGGAGAACTTAGAGATTTCGCGAATACCAGGAACAGGCATAAGAACAAACTGGCGTGCAACGTTTGACACAAAGCTTTCAGAATGTTTATACCAAATTGGCGTATTTTCTGGGCTTGGGTATCAAATTACTGCCGATTTAAATACCGAAAAGCTTATATTTAAGGTTTTGGAAGGGAGAAATTTAAGCACGGAGCAAAGAGTTAACCCGCCTGTTATTTTTTCGCTTGATTACGATAATCTATTGGAAAGTTCATATAAGCAAGAAAATGGAACGGCTAAAAATGCGGTTTACGCCGTTTCGGGCAATTTGGAACAAAACCTGCATATGGTGCATGTTTCTAGGAATACTGCGGTTTCAGGAATTTCTTTAAAAGAGGAGTGTCTTAAATTAAATGCGGGGAGCTTTGAAGAGCTAGAGCTTGAATCAAGAAGATATTTAGAAGCTCTAAATCCAAAAAGTAGCATTAGTGCAAATATTAAAGATACGGCGAGCTTTGCATACGAAAAAGACTTTGATTTGGGCGACATTGTTACCGTGGTTCACAAAAGTGCAAAAAAGATTATGCACGAGCGGATTACTAAGATAACCGAGGTTTACGAGCAGGGACATGTTAGGCTTTTAGCAACTTTTGGGCTTGAAGGCAACAGTTTTTCGCAACGAATAGAAAATATAGAAAGAAAGGTAAGATTTTAATGGAGAAAAGCGGATTTTTTACAGGAAGAGAGCTTGAAGACGGAAGCGGAAGGCACGACAGAGAATACAGTGCGGCAGATTTTGCTGCATTTTTTGCAATGCTATATTCAAACGGAATTAGGGCAAATACGCATCTTAGGGTGCGTTCTACAGCGAATGGCACAAATATAAGGGTAGATGCTGGGCAAGCAATGATAAACGGCTATCACTATATACTTACAGAGCCTAAAATAATGCACTTAGCACCGCCGCCAATGCCAATGAGAAAAATTTGGCGAGTAATTTTAAGGCTTGATTTACGAAAAGACGAGGGGCGAAAAATTTCGCTGGAGCTTTTAGAGGGCGAAGATTCGATAGTAACACCACAAGCTCCAGATATTACAAGAAATAGTGAAGTTTTTGAGCTTGGTTTGGCAGATATTTTATTAAATGCAACGACGTTAACAGTAACTGAAGGGAGTATTACGGATTTAAGGTTTGACGCTAATTTTTGCGGGGTGATGTAACGTGGTAGCTCAGCCTGTGCGGGAGTGAATCCCGCTTGCCTTTGCTTGCCACGTTTCGCCTAAATCTTGATTTAGGCGAATTTAGGCGGCTAAAGCCGCCTATGTGAATGCCGAACGATTGAGAAAAACATGGATTGCTTCTCGTAATATATTACAAAAACATATTGACATTTGTCGCAAAATGGTTTACAATATACTTTAAATGTTCAAAATTGAACTACAAAATTAGGAAGGGAGAGCTTTTTATGAAAAAACCTAATAACCCTCTAATTATAATGCCTTTTAGTGGTGGCAAACCTGGTGATATTCCTCCAGACCCACCTAAATTTTAGGATTATATTAAAATTTACTACGTGGAAGAAGGTGAATTTATATGGATGAAAAAATTAAGTTAGTCGTTGAATTATCTAATGAATTTATTTCACCATGTAGCACTTATAAAATTAAGAACACCTATAAAATTAAGAAATTAGGAAGGGAGAGCTTTTCATGAAAAAAACAAATAACCCTCTAATTATAACGCCCTTTGGTTTGGTTGGTGCACCGCCGGGAATTCCTCCTGATCCACCTAAGTTTTAGCGTTATATTAAAATTTACTACGAGGAAGAAGGTGAATTTACATGGACGAAAAAATAAAGTTAGCTACAGAGCTGTCTAACGAATTTATGACATTGGGCAGCAATTGTAATCTTGAAAAAATGGAAAGCTTAAAAGAGCGTTTTGAACATTATCTTGAGAACTATGAAGATACTGTTGATAAAAGAATGTTTAATACATTATGTTTGCTTAAGGCTTTAATTGAGTATAGAAAAACTGATTACATTCCATCTTCTTACAAGCTTATGCTGCCTATGCTAAATAATTTATCTTTCGGGGAGGAAGTAGAATATTTAGAAAGCAACTATAATAAAGTATTACTAACTTATAGCATTTCAACATGCGAAAGTTACCAACAATCGTTGGACATTCTAGATGCTATAGAGGCAAGCTTTGAAGAGTATCCGCTTGTTAAAAAGTACGAATATGAGTATAAAACATTTATGTACATAAACTTTGTTGATAGGCTCT
>WQZK01000216.1 GCA_009780765.1 Defluviitaleaceae bacterium | reverse complement strand
GATGGTGAGCTTCAAGAGGGTCAAGTTTGGGAGGCGGCTTTGGCAGCATCACATTACAAGCTTGATAATTTAGTTGTTATTGTTGACAATAATAATTTGCAGATAGACGGCGAAATTGCTTCGGTTATAAATATTTACCCAATTGCAGATAAATTTAAAGCATTTGGATTTAATACAGTTGAGATTGATGGGCATAATATAGACGAAATTTCAGAATCCTTTAAAACGGCAAAAACTACAAAAGGTATGCCAACTTGTATTATTGCAAAAACTGCAAAAGGTAAAGGTGTTTCTTTTATGGAAAATCAGGCTGGTTGGCATGGTCAAGCACCTAATGCTGAACTTTATGAAAAGGCACAAAAAGAAATTACTGATAAACTTTTAAGCTTAGGAGGGCAAATCTAATGAGTAATAAGCAGTTAGCAACGCGTGATGGATACGGTGCAGCTTTGGCCTCTTTAGGCGAAAAATATGATTTTTATGTTCTTGATGCCGACCTTTCAAAAACAACAAAAACTGATGCTTTTAAAGATAAATTCCCTGAAAGATTCTTCTCATCAGGAATTTCTGAAAGTAATATGATGGGTATGGCGGCAGGAATGGCTAGTTGTGGTAACCCAGTTTTTGCAACAACTTTTGCTATGTTTGCTGCTGGGCGTGCTTTTGAGCAGGTTAGAAATAGTATTGCGTACACAAATCTTAATGTTAAAGTTGTTGGAACGCATGGAGGTATTTTAATCGGCGAAGATGGTGCTTCACACCAATGTATAGAAGATATTGCTCTCATGCGTGCTGTGCCTAATATGGCGGTTTTATGCCCTTCTGACTATATGCAATCAATCGCTTGCGTTGAGGAGGCTCTTAAACATAATGGACCTGTTTATATGAGGTTTGGCAGAAATGTTTCTCCTGTAATTTATGAAAAAAGCGAGTTTGAAATTGGCAAGGGTTATGTTTTAAGAGATGGCAAAGATTTAACTATAATTGCAATGGGAGATATGGTTTTTGAAGCATTAGAAGCAGCAAAATTATTAGAAAAAGAAAATATTTCGGCGGCTGTTATTGATATGCCTTCGATTAAGCCCATAGATCAAGAACTTATTTTAGAATATGCTAAAAAAACGGGACTTATCATTACAAGTGAAGACCATAATATTATGGGTGGGCTTGGTTCGGCAGTTTGTGAGGTTTTAGCAGAAAAGCATCCAGTTCCTGTTATTAGAACAGGTGTGATGGATGTTTTTGGGCGTTCGGGGAAAAAAGATGAACTTGCAAAATTTTATGGACTAAATGCAGAAAGTATTAAAGAAGCTTCTTTAAAAGCATTTAGGAGATAGGTTTATGGAATTAAAATTTAATAAGATAAGTAATTACAAGCAGGGGATATTATCTGATTTATTGACGGATGCGTATTCGTTTGATAGCAAATGGATTAATGCTTATGGGGATAAATGGTGCGAAGAGGATCGTTTTTTCTTTGATAATTTAAATATTGCAGATAGTTGTGGCTTTATAACAACACTAAACGATGAAGTTATTGGGTTTATCGTGTGGGACCCACGAAATATACCTGAATATGCGATAATTGGCCACAATTGCATTACTCCAAAGTATAAAGGTAAAGGATATGGAAAATTGCAGCTTCAAGAAGCAGTAAATAGAATTGCTCAAAAAGGTACTAAAAAAATTTTTGTATCTACAAATGATGATTTAATTCCTGCTCAAAAAATGTACGAAAGCGTTGGGTTTGAAATATTAGACAATTCAACATTAGAATCTTGGCAAATTGAACAAAACTGCGATATTTATTATTGCATAGATAATGCGATAATTAGAAAATTCAATATTTAGAGGTGAATTATGATTGCTATAGGGTGCGACCATGGTGGGTTTACACTTAAAAGTACAATAATTAAATATTTTGATGAAAATAGAATAAAGTATAAGGACTTTGGATGCTTTAATACCGAATCTGTTGATTATCCTGATATTGCTCAAGAAGTTTGTAAATCTATTGTTTCTGGCGAATGTGAAAGTGGAATTTTAGTTTGTGGAACGGGTATTGGAATGAGTATCGCTGCGAATAAAATAAAAGGAATTCGTGCGGCATGTTGTTCAGATACTTTCAGTGCAAAACTGACAAAAGAACATAACGATTCTAATGTTTTATGTATTGGAGAAAGAGTTGTAGGGCAAGGGCTTGCAATTATGCTTGTTGAAAACTTTTTAAACGCTAAATTTGAAGGTGGCAGACATCTAGCAAGAGTTGAAAAGCTTGAAAAATAAATTTTAAAAAACCTATTGACACGGGCCTTATTATTTGATATAATAATCAAGTCTTAAAAATTTCTATATAATTTGAGATTTTATAAGGCCCGTTGGTCAAGTGGTTAAGACACGGCCCTTTCACGGCTGTAACACGGGTTCGAATCCCGTACGGGTCATTTTGTTTGAAGTAATTTAATATTTTTAACAAAAGGTATGCCGATGTGGCTCAATTGGCAGAGCAGCTGACTTGTAATCAGCAGGTTACCGGTTCGAGTCCGGTCATCGGCTTTATTCATTTTATTACTTAAAAACCTAAAACATCCGATTTGCGATTTGTGAATCGGATGTTTTAGGTTTTAATATTTCTAAGGGAATAACGATGCTAACTTGACAAACATCCAAGATTAAATTACAATAATCTCAAAGAGAAGAATGGAGTGCTTGAAAATGTTTACTTTAGAAGAGGCTACAATTGAAAAAATGCAAATAGCTGCTTTGGCAAAAGAAATTTCTTACAAAGAATTGGCACTAATGTATTTAAAACGTATAGCCGATGTTGATAGCTGTGAAGGCGGATTAAATTCTGTGTTAGAAATTAATCCCGATGCTTTGGAAATTGCTCGCATTAGAGATGAAGAGCGAGCGAAAGGTATTTCTCGTGGGCCATTACATGGAATTCCAATTATGCTAAAAGATAATATCAATACGCTAGACAAAATGCGTACAACAGCAGGCAGCATTGCTCTTGTTGATAATTTTGCACCTTATGACGCTGATATTGTAGTCAATTTACGTAAGGCAGGGGCTGTTATTTTAGGTAAGGTTAATATGACAGAGTTTGCTAATTTCATGTCGAGAGGCATGTCGAATGGCTATAGCTCTCTCGGTGGGCAAGTGTTAAACCCATATAATCGAGAGGCCGACGCATTAGGTTCAAGCACAGGTTCAGCAGTAGCCGTTGCTGCTAATTTGTGTGCGGTTAGTGTGGGTACTGAAACTAGTGGTTCTATTATATCACCATCTATGGCAAGTGGTATAGTAGGTATTAAGCCAACGGCGGGGCTTTTGTCTGGTTGTGGCATTATTCCTATATCAAATACATTAGATACGGCGGGTCCTATGGCTCGCACGGTAAAAGATGCTGCGATTTTGTTATCTGCATTACATGGAGATGCAGACTACACGAGTGTTTTAGACAGTACTAGCTTAAAAGGGTTACGCATTGGAATTTATGGTGAAATGAATGAAGAAAATACAGAATTTAATAAAGTTTTAGAACATTCTTTAGATATACTTGCGAGAGAAGGT
>WQZK01000215.1 GCA_009780765.1 Defluviitaleaceae bacterium | reverse complement strand
CGTCGAGATTGAAAATTACAGCCACTGTACTACTAGCAGTTGCAACAAATGTATTAAAGCCTGATAACATCATTGCAAAGGCAACCAAAAGTGCTGTTAAAGTTTTAGTTGTAGATTTTCTTTTTGCCATAGAAATATCTCCTTAAATTCAAAATATATTACCTTATTATTATATCACAGATTAACATTGGGTGCAAGAAGTAACTTATTGGCTGTATAATTTAACGGCTAACCCAGTCGAATATGGTAGGTATTTCAATAACTTCTTCAGTTGATACTCCTGTTTCAAAATCATGAACAAAACTAGTAAAAGTAAGCCTTTCTTCAGAAGCCAAATGCCTCAATTTCTTACTATCTCTAAAAAAACCAATTAAAGCCTCATTACCATCTTCATCTTGCACATGTGCCATTATAATTGCTTCAAACTCCAAGTTTTCATTAAGTCCCATGGTGAGCATTTCGCCGTCAAACATTACTCTAGCCCTTGCCACATGGCTATTAAATAAATTTAATTCCTCTGCAAGCTGCAATGCATATCTTGCATATTTCTCACCATCTTCTTCTGAAAGAATTCCCATATCTACTACACCTAACGACTCTATAAATTCCCAAATTTCTACCCATGTTTTTCCTTCACGAGCAAATATTTCAGCATCAGGATTATATGAAGCCTCTATAAACTCGCCTGTTTCAGCACTTAAAAAAAACGTATACGTAGCTGCCATTTCACTAAAAGTTGTTCCTTCCGGCATAATGCCTCCTTGCCATTGTCCAGCTATTCCCCACTCTGGCTGTTCAGCAGCATACAGCATGTAAATAGTTATACCGTCTAAATTTACTCCAAAAGCATGCTCAAGAATATCTGCACCAATTTGTGCAGCAACTTCCATTGATATAGATGTTTCGCTTTCTAGCCCAATAGGCTGCCCGCCCAGCTGTGTTATCCTCTCTATATGGAAAGATCCGCTCAACTCTGTTAATGTATCAGTATTTTCTTGCGTTTCTGATGTGCTAGATATAGTAACAGGAGGAACCTCAAAATTAGGAGCCGACGAAACAGTAGCATCTCCTGAAGAACAAGCAGCTAGCATAACACACCCTATTAAAGCTAATGCCATTGCCGCTTCTAAAATAAATTTCTTTTTCATGATTAAAAACAATCCTCTCTTTGAATAATGTCATAACCATTATAACAAAGAGATGTGATATAGTTTTAACAAAGTTGCGTTATAGTTGTAAAATCTTTAAAAATTAATGTGATTTGCAAATATAGACATATGAAATCCGCTAAAATGTAATTCTCCTCCTTCTGCGAATACCCCTGTTACATTAATTGTTGCAATAGCTCTTCCGCCAGCAAAGCTTTGGTTAATAATTATTGCATCTAATGGAATTATTACAGGCATAATAATTTCTGTAATTTCTTCATCATCTAGTGTTATCCATAAAAAATCATCTGGCTGCTCATCTGATGCACGATGTATTTCAATCTCAATTTCGCCATATTGCTGTAGCTCTAAATTTGACATAAATGCAAACAAAATTTCCTTAAGCTCATCTTCACTTCCGCTTAATAATATAATATTAATAGGCTGCGTAATCTCAAACGTCGCTACACTAATTCCCCAAATTTGCCCCGTTACCGCATTTATAGTTACAAATGCAGTAAGATAATTGCCGCTAAAACTAACCGTCCAATAGCTATATTCTATAGGAAGCAGTGGTTCTAAAGATAAACCTGAATCAATGTTTTGAGAAAGATATGCCCTTGTATCATTAAACGTTAAAAGCTCTTCTGGTAAAATGCCATGGTCTCGTAAAAAAACTATCCCCTCTCTAGCGGCTATAATAGCTTGTTCCATGCTTATTTGCCCTATGGCCGGTTCGTGTAACTGAGTGCCACGCAAAAAACTCCAATTCTGTAAAACCGAAACTATTTCGTGTTCTAGCAACATCCGCTGCCTGTTTGGATAATCGCTATTATTTACATGTATTGGCTCCGCTACAGGAGTATTTACTAAAAAAGATGTAGCCCCAGAAAGCAGCCTTTCTGACTGTATGTTCATTAATCTGCTCGTTAATAGCCAGCCGCCAGTAGCAATAACAAAAGATAAAACAAGCCCTATTACTGTAAATATATTTCTTTTACTCACCGCTATCACTTCCTTTGTACGATAGGTCAATTTTCACAGTAGTACCAACACTTTCTATGCTTTCAAATGTAAGTTTTGTACCATGTATTTCAGCTATCTTCGCCACCAATGCTAAGCCAATTCCTGCACCATGTTGCCTGCGAGAACGAGATTTGTCTATCGTATAAAATGCTTCGGTTATTCTTTCAAGCTCATCTACTTTCATTCCTCTACCATTATCAATAATACTAATATTGTAATACTGTTCATTTTTTTTGCCTACTATATCAACCCTTTTGCATTCGGCTTTTACTGCATTATCAATTAAGTTAAAAACTAGAGTCTTAAATAAATCGTATTCTACGTTAATGTAGGCAGGTTCTGTAGAAAGATAAACCAATATATTTTTATCATCAAGCATAGGCTTTAAACTACCTAATATATCTTTAAAAAGTTCTTCCACACTCATTTCTTCCAGAACAAAATCTTGCTTACTAAGCACTATCAAATCCATTAATTTAAGCGATAAGGCTTCAAGCCGCAATCCTTCGTTAAGAATATACCATGAAGCATCTTTTATTTGGCTTTTAGAAAGCTCTTTTTGATACAGCATATCAGCGTAGCCTATAACAGAAGTTAAAGGTGTTTTTAGCTCATGAGCAAAATTTGCAACAAAATCTTCTTTTTTCCTAGCATTTTCTGAAAGTTCATAAATTTTCTCCTCTATAGCTTCTGCCATTAAATTAAAGCTGTTCGATAGCTCTCCCAGCTCATCTGTACTTAGATATTTTAACCGCTCGTTATAACGTCCCTGAGAAATTTCGGCAGCAGCCTTATTTATTTTCTTAATCGGTCTTGTTATAAATGCCGAAAGAATAAGTATCATAAACATACTAAACAAAAGAGTTAAAAAATAAATTTGTACAAAACTTTGCATCATTTGCTCTCTTTGAGAAATAACAGTACTTATATCGTTTGCAATTAATAAATACACTATAATATTTCTTTGGGTAATTCTGCCACAAACTATAATATATGTTGCATCACCTATTGTTTGAAACTCTAAAACATGTGTATTTTCATATACATTCTCAATTAGCGAAAAATCAACCTGAAGTGGAAGAGCCGTATAAATTAGCTGTTTATCTTCGCTAAAAAAAGCCGTTAATCCACTTAGTTCCGACGAAAGCCTGCTAAATGCACTATGTGGCATACCCTCTGTATTTGAAATTATACTTGCCTGCACGGTAAATCTATCGTATTGAAATTGGTTTAAAGCTCGCTCGGTTTCCCTTGTAATTGCACTTTCATGAGAAAGAGTAATTAATAAATATCCCGATAACAAAAGAGCAACACTAATTACAAATGATGTACAAAGAAAAAACTTTGCAAAAAGCCGCATATGCTATTCCTCCAACCTATACCCTATGCGAAAAACTGTTTTTATATAGTCGTCCCACCCAAGCTTTTTG
>WQZK01000214.1 GCA_009780765.1 Defluviitaleaceae bacterium | reverse complement strand
CCTATTCTCTGTTGTAGTAACACTTATTTCAACTACACTGTCAATCCTGCCATTTATGAATGTAAAAATATGTGTAACAGGTGTAGGATAAGCAGAACCACCAGACTCTTCTCTGTGCCAAGAACCGTGCAAAACAGTTGTTTCAATCGTAGCATAGTTATCATCTTGGTGTATCAAAACATGAGTTGCTGTTTCCCAGTTTGGGCGAGGAAAGCCCGCTCTCGCATCATGAATATATAACACACCGTCATGCTCAGCAAACACCGCAAACATAGAAAACTCGCCAAAAAGATGCTCATCAAGCCAGTTTTCAGTGTAGTATTTCGATAGATAATTATAAATATCTCTAATGCTCGTAAATCCTGATGATGGCAAAAGTCGGCTACCAAAACCTCTTTCGCCTATGCCATCTGGCAAATCGCCCCACTCTTCCCAAGGGATACTTTCAATATAATCCCAAGAAAACCTGCCACTTAAATTCCACCAATCTTCCCAAAAGTTGCCCGCTGCAACTATTGTGTTGCCAAACTCTTCAGCCATAGATGGAAAATCATCCACCCTAGGCTCAAACGGCATTAAAGAATAGCTTCCGTCCATTTGACCTTGAATTATAGCATAATAATGCCTGTAGCCGTTTTCGTCTAAAAATGTTATCCCACTCCAAGGAAGAGTTCCAAGCCCAACATATGAGTTTACCACAAATGCTTGTCCTACAGATAATTCATTTATCGTGCCAAAAGCCTGAGATGGAATAAAAATTACTTCCTCATTTACAAAATCATTTCTCATAGCAATCAAAGAAAAATCTGAAACAGGTGCATTTGCCCAAATTACAAGCCTATCGCCGTTAAAATTCTCGACACCACCACCATCGCGCACTTCACGAACATCGGTATAGTCAATTTCATGGATAAATGCAAATGTGCTTAAAAATTCATCTGTTGCTAAGTCTATTTGAATGTTAAGTTCTTCTTGTTGTTCATCGTCTGGCATTTCTTCATTTTCTTCTTCAGCTTCCTCTTCTGTTGGCACCTCAATTGTTACATCTGTATTTGCAGGTATTTCCTGCGAGTTGTTGCTACAAGCCGCTAACATAAAAATAGCACCTGCAATAAAAATTATTTTTATAAATTTTTTCATAATACACTCCTATTTCAAGTTTTTCTTAAATACATAGCTTACCTTGTCATAATTCATTGCCTTTTCATAAAACTTGTGAGCATCAACCCTTGCTAACCCAGAGGATAGAGCCACACAGTTCAAAGAGTTTTCACGAGCACACTCTTCAAGATACGAAAGCAATATTCTTCCTAGACCTTGCCCTCTCTTAGCCTCATCTGTAACTAAATCATACACCCATATATGGTTGCCATAGTACAGATTTGCCTGCTTAGAAAACCCTGCATATGAAACAACTTCCTCATTCTCAAAAAGGCAAACCACTTGATACCTATCCATGTTTTTCACAATTTCGATATACTCTTCAAAGCAAAGGTTTGGCCTAAGTTGGTTTAACACTTTAAAAGCTTGCTCTAGTTCACTAAGCTTAACTTCTTTTATTTTTAATATATCTGATATTTTGCTTTCTTTTAGCTTTATCATACACATACCCTCCAAACCTAATAGCCTAGCTCTTCATTTACAATAATTACTTTTATTCGATTTTCCACAAATTGCCCCGTTATCAACACAAAATCGTTGCAAATACGTTGTTTGTGACTACAATCAATGCACTTGCCTAATTTTGCACATGGTGTGTCTTTTTTAAGCCGCTTTGCATCTAACGGTGCAGCAACTTGCCTTGTTCTTAGAATAGCTAAGTCAACATTTTCCACAACTTTATTTATTCCAACAACAATTATAACCTGCTGTGGGCCATAAAGCATTGGTGCAACACGGCTACCATTGCCGTCAATATTAAAAATCTTGCCATCTTTTGTTATGGCACTGCTCCCTGTGATAAATGTAGTTGCAGAAAAATTTTTGATATATAATTCCCGCTTATCCTCTGAAGTTAGCCCTTGCTTAAATTTATCATAAAAAATGTAATCACCATTTCTTAAAAAGTCAAACACACCAAGCTCTAAAAGGGTAACCGAATCGCCCGAGCCAATTGTAGATTTTTCAGGAATTAAGCTTTTAAGTAGCTTTATTAGCTCGCTTTTCTCCTCTACAAAATATCCAGCCATATTATTTTTTCTTAAGCTATCTATAGTTGATTGAACTATCGCATTCATACCTTAACCTCCCAGTAGGCCTCAATAAATAAATAACCATAACCATTATAACATAAAAATGTAATATAGTTATGGCAAAGTTGTGTTATAGTTGTAAAGTTTTAAAGCTTATGTAATCTATCAAACTAATCTAATACATCAAGCTTAGATATGTATTTTCTAACATTTTCGTTTAAAATTTTAAATTTTTCATTTATTTCTTTTGTTTTTGCAAAATCTTCAGGGGCTAGGTCTGCCCTATCCATAGGTATTAAAATATCACTAAATACCCATAGCTGAAGGTTGCACAGCTCTAAAATTTCATTATATTGCTCAAATAATTCGGCTGTAATAAAGGGTGCGTTGGTACTTAGCGAGTCTTGTGCTAAGTTAATAGCGGCTAACGCTTTATCACAACTACTTTTTTCGTATGCTTTTTGATTATCATCATAAAAATAAACTGAGCTTTCACAAGGAATACTATAAGGGAATATCGCATTAATACAATCGACCACGCCAAAAAAAGCCTTAGACAATTCTCTATAAACAGCAAATTCAGCATCAATCCTTACTTTGCTGATATAGATTTTGTTACTTAAGCTTGATTTGTATCTTTTAAGTTCTTTATCGAGTTTTAGATTATACTCTTCTTCTAGCCTTTTAGCAATTGTTTTAGACGAAAATTTAATGACTGTAACAAAAACTGCACCAATTCCGCCAATGCTTGCCAAAATGCCCAAAACGATTGGCCAAATTTCATTAAAGCCCAAGGTCTCCCTCCCCCAGTCTTTGTTTAACTAACTACCTTGTATTTAACTACTTCCTAAGTATAGCATAAAAGCAGTAAAAAGTCCACGACTTTTTTAAACTTCTTTTCGTTCAAAAAGTACCAGCCCTATAATCGAAAGAAAAACAAACGTACTTGCAAACATAAGCAAGGTATTTGTTGCCCTAAGCGGATTATCGATAAGCACTCTATAAAAATTCAAATGATTTGTAAAAAGTGTTGCCGCCCAAACTGGGTTTAAAAATCTAACTCCAATCATTGCCACATAAATTATTAAATTTAAAAACATAGAAAGCGTAGAGCTATTAACAAGCAGAGCAATAAATGTACCTAGTGCCGCAAAAGCAAAAACTGGTATAACCGAAAGTACATACGCCGCAATTGTATTAATACTAATAGAAAAACCACCAGCGAGGTTTAAAGCAGAAACAATTATGCCCGCCAAAACCAAGTTTACCAACATAAACGTTGGTATTACTAGCACTTTAGACATAAAAATTTTCGTTCTAGTAATTGGCCTCATAAAAATTGTTTTAACCGATGTATTTTCAAACTCTTGCGGAAATAAGTCTGCAACAAGCATAAACGCCATAAGCGGTGCAACTAAGTGGTTTATAACGTTT
>WQZK01000213.1 GCA_009780765.1 Defluviitaleaceae bacterium | reverse complement strand
GCGATTGCAACCAAAAAACTGCCATAATTGACAGTAAAAATTGAGTATGTTAATATGTAATCAATCTCCACGAAATGCACACTTTTTGCGGAGATTGGAGTTTGATTTTATGCAGCAAATTTACGCCTATGGGCGCGTATCCAGCAAAGGACAAAACGAAGCAAGGCAGGTTAAGGAATTTTTGAAACTTGGTGTTTGTAAGCAGAATATTTTGATCGAAAAGAAAAGCGGTAAAGATTTTAACCGCGCAAAATATCTAAAACTTTTGGAGGTTATCAAGGCTGGCGATATTTTATATATTTGCAGCATTGATAGGCTTGGTCGTGATTACGACGGCATCATTGACGAATGGCGCAAACTTACCAAAGAGTTAAATGTAATTATAAAGGTTTTAGACGCGCATATTCTTAATACCGATATAAAACCAAAAAACCTTATGGAAAAATACCTGCAAGACATGACCCTCTTATCGCTTGCCTTTCAAGCTGAACAAGAATGGCACAATATCAAGACAAGGCAGAAAGCTGGTATTACCATTGCTAAAGAAAAGGGCAAGGTTTTAGGTAGACCCAAGATTGTGCGTTCGGACAAAGAATTATGTATTGTGCAGGCTTGGCAAAATGGGGTTATTAGTTTGCATGAAGCGATGCACAAGTTAAACCTTAAAAAGTCCGCTTTTTATAAACTTGCTAATGAATTAAAGTGATTTGTAAAGAATAAAAAAGCCTTTTGTGCCGTTTCACACAAAGGGCTTTTAACGCTTACGTTTTACAAAATCATGTTTTATTTCTTTGCCAGCATGCTTTACTTTTGAAAGAAACAATTTTTTATTATCACTTTGTTCTGGAGGATTTAACATTCGGTTAGACAGAGACAAAAATATTGAATAATAATAAGGAAAAAAGCTACTGGAAGTTTTACATTTTAGTAAGTACGAAGTTTCACTAAATCCTAAATATTTTCCAACTCTTGCTTGAGGTTTTAAAAGTTGAATTTTCGTGTCTATTTCCATAGACGGATTTTTCTCTTGCTTGCTTTTAATTCTATTTTTCTCACTATTAATATGGCTTACATGCAAAGAGGATTCATCACCTACTGTATAAGCATATGCAACTGGTATTTCAAGTGGTGAGATAAATTTGGGAATTTTAGTAAGGTCAACATCTATTGTTAAACCTCCGCCGAAGCTTTTATCGACTTTTCTTAAAGAATATGCTGCATTAATTTCCAGTTCTTCTATACTCTTATTTTCATCGTCTATGGTTAATGTTATATTAAGAACATCAAATGCTAGAATTATATCTTCTACATTAGAATTTTTAGTACATAAATTCACGAACATATATGCACCCTTACCAGGTATTAAATGTTCGTTCGGGAGCAATAGCGATGTTTGATTTAATTTTTTTGGGTCAGTTACTAAATCGACATATTTCTTTTCCCTATCAGAAACTATCTGTTCATTAATTGACTTAGCACCATAATAACCGTCAACATCTTCACCAATATATATCTCAACCTTTTTTGTGTCGATAGTTAAATCTGTTAGTCTTACAACTGGTCTGTTTTTTATACGTGCTGCATTCCATTGTATTAGCAAAGTAAATAATCCAGCTATACCACCTAAAGCGATAATCGCGGTAAGTATATTGTTAAGCATTCAGGATTCCCCTAGACATTCTTTTCGATTATTGTATTCTGCATAGTATTATTTGTCAATTTATGAAGACTTTAAGTTCATAATAAACGAAAAATGACGTAATATCGTCATTGGTTACTAGGTTTTAGTGTTTTTACTAATGGTTTATCCCTCTTCTTTTTTTTATCAATAACTCTTTGCCATAATTCTATATCTCCCTCAAATTCGTCGCTTTTACATTCTTGCAACAAATTTAAGATATTTTCCGTTAAAGTAATAGCGGATTCGTTACTGTATAAAAAATCAAGACTACACATTTCATTTATGCTATTTTTAATTTTGTTAAATACTTCAACTGAAATATAATCATCAAGTCCAGAAGCGTAAAAAGCCCCGCTAAAATAGCAACTATTGTCGGGATAACGCTCACCAGCTATAAGAAGATCTCCATTCCAATTATCGAATCTTAGCCTTGTTGATAGTGTAAATCTCTCCCTGGTGTTATCCAAATTAGATGCATTATAGAATTCAAATGCTAAATCACCATTTTCAAGAAATCTTTTTATTAATTTTCTATTTGCGCTTTCGTTGCCAAAATAACCTTTAATTCTCCGTGTTTCAACTTGCACCAATTCAGATTTACTTTGTTTTTTTAAAATTGCTTTTACTTTGTTTAACATAGCAATATCACTCCTAACAAAGATTATAATAGCAATTACAGTTTAAAAAGTCAAAAATTACCAAATGCTCATTGCTGTTAAAGCATTTTCCGCAGCAATTTATAAAATTATTTTTTTTAAAAAAGGTTGACAACTCATTAGAAATATTTTATTATGATGCTTGTGCGAAAGAAATCTCGGTGTTTAAAACAAAATAATCACCGCTTATTGCTGGTATTTCGCCAGGGGTATATCCCGTTAATTTTCTTAGATAAGTGGTTTGTGTTTTCAGAAAACATTGCTATTGAAGCATTTGTTGATATTGAAGATACAAATTAACCCGCTTGCAAATTTTGTTATGACGCGCCCAGATAGCTCAGTCGGTAGAGCAGAGGACTGAAAATCCTCGTGTCGGCGGTTCAATTCCGTCTCTGGGCATCTTGCGGGTGTAGTTCAATGGTAGAACACAAGCCTTCCAAGCTTGTTGCGTGGGTTCGATTCCCATCACCCGCTGTTTTATCAGTTTTGCCATAAATATAAGGTGCGCGAATGGCTCAGTGGTAGAGCATCGCCTTGCCAAGGCGAGGGTCGCGAGTTCGAATCTCGTTTCGCGCTTAACAGTACCCCTTGTAACTCAGACTATATCTGGGCTGCAGGGGGTATTATTTCTTTGTAAAGTTTAATTCAACTTCTTTGATTTGTTCCGATTTTGGCGCCAGCCAAGAGGAGAAGACATATCGCGCAGATTACTATTATCTAGATCTTAATGTCATCTTTTGTACGCGTTGCATATATTAAAATTAGGCCGGATAAAAAGTATAAAGCTGGTCTAATTTTAATGATATTAAAAAAGGAGCGCTTATATGAGTAGCAACTATGAAAACAGCGGTTATCTACCTGCAAGATGTCATAAATGTGAGATGAATCCGTGCAATTGCAATTGTACGTTTTATCAAGGCCCGCCGGGACCGCCAGGGCCACGTGGACCGCGGGGTTGTCTGGGTGCGCCAGGATACCCAGGTGTACCCGGTCCGCAAGGTCCTCCAGGTGCGCAAGGCGATACGGGTCCGATGGGGCCAAAGGGTGAAACAGGGGCTACAGGTCCGCAAGGACCGCCGGGTGTAGTCACCCCAATTTTACAGCCTTTTATTAACTCAAATATTACTGGGGTACAAGTTATACCACCGGGCAATGCGGTTTCTTTTCCTGCGATTAATTTGACACCGCAGGAATATTATGCGGCAGGGGTTTTGTATGATGGGGTTGATACTTTTACAATCATGCATCCGGGGCTTTATTCGCTGACATGTGTTTTATCTTTAGCTGAAACCGGCG
>WQZK01000212.1 GCA_009780765.1 Defluviitaleaceae bacterium | reverse complement strand
TCTAGTTTTTGTTTTTGTGGAAGTTCTGAAATTTGCCACATTTCATATATTGTTTTTAGGTCAGGTTCATATAATCTAAAATGCTCTGCGGCTTTTTCAATAAATTTCTCCAAAAACACATCTGTCGTAACATTTCCCATACCTAAACGCATATATAAATTTGAAAGTGCTGGCACATATTCGTTTTCTTCCCGCTCAATTTCTTCATAAAAAGGCACAGCTTTACCAAATCGCTTTCCAAAAAGTATTATAACTCCAATTCCTGCAATAGCAACCTGATAAATCAAAAGCCTAAACCAAGGAGGCATCATCTCCCAAAAGCCTGCTTGAACCGAATGGCTACTGTAAGCCATATTAAAAATAACTCTTCCGTGACTATTTTCGCCAATAAATTGTGCAACGCTTGCTCCAATTGCTCGCGAATTTTCATCCTCAAACAAACTTATATTTGTTAGATGGTCAATTCCATTAACTGTATAAACCCTTCCTATGCCACTTTCTTGAATATTAAAAATCGAAGAAGTTAAAACTAAAATTCCTCCACGTTCCACCCATTCTTCAAGCTGCTCTCTTTCGTGTAAAACTATCGGCCTTACGATAATTTGAATATCGTGTACACTTGTATTTCTTGTGATAATATTGTTCGACGTTGTAACATCAAAGCCCATATACTCAAGTGTGTCATAAAAAAGGCTTAACCCTCTTTCATTTGTAGAAGAAACACTAAAATCTGGGGCATTTCGCCCGCGATTAGGTGAGGTAATTGCCATAATTGTAATACTAACCACAGCTAAAAGAGTAAACAGAACAATATTTCTAACCTTTTTCATAGTTCTGAACCCTCCTGATTGTTTCATTATATTTTACCTTGTGAATTTTATAAACCTCATCTGTTATGCTTTTCTTGCCAAAGTAAAGCGTATAAAACGTATTTACTGTAGATGCGGTTCCATCTAGAAATTCATTCGCATTTTGCTTAATTTTTTGGATTAACTGCCCACCTGTCATAGAATCTGGAACAATAAGTATATTTTTATTAACAAAAATCATAATCAGTGCTATATACTGGTACCTAAGTGCATCTTTATAATTTTTGTCTAATTCGCATTTATCAGAAAGCTCCAAAAGCTGATTAAAAGAAAGCTTGTTGTTTTTAAATTCTGTAAAAATATCGTCGAATATAGCTTTTCTTCGTTTACGCTTAAAGTAAAATCTTAAAATTACATATAGTAAAACCAAAATTGATACTGCCACAAACACATAAAACAAACCTACAACTACATTTCCTGTTGCATTATGTGGAGAAAATTCAACATCTATATTTATTAGTTCTAAAAGTCTACTTATTAAGTCTAATATAAACTCCGTAATTCGTTGCCTTAAAGGGACTCTTCGTCCTGTTAAAAAGTCATATTTCGGCCGTTGCAATACCACTTCCAATGCTTCTTCAAACATATTACACCTCGTTTTCTAAATAAAGAGTTATATCATAACCTTCACACTTTATTTTACGGTTTATATACATTACATTTGTAAAAATCCCGCTAAGTGGTGCAACAATAACTCCAAGCACCATAGTAATTAAATAATTTATACCCATCAATGCCACAGAAATTATTGCAGCGGTCTGGTTTGACATAAATATACCCAAAATGCTTTGTGCCAAAGTTAAAACAGCACTTAAAGAGGAGCTAAATATTAATATAGTTATCTGCCACAAAACAATTGTGCCTAAAAATCTAAAAAAGTCTTTTTTAACAAGCTCAATACTTCTAAAAATTGCACCAAAAAAGTATTTCTTATCAAACATACAAACAGGTATAGACAAAATTGTTAAAGCATAAAAAATTGCTAAAAGCATACCAATTACAGCTACATTAAGAGTTGTGAAACCTATCCATAAAATTACACGTGCTGTACTTATATACGTAAAATCCCTACTAGCAACTGCCATAACATAGCCGTAAACTATAAGTGCTATCACTCCCAAAAACGGTAAAAAGAAAATCGCCTGTGCAACCAAAACAGTAAAAATTGCAGGAAGTTTTTTAATCGCCGTTCCTATGGTTTTCCCAAGGTTTGGCTTTTTCCCTTTAAAAACTTCATTCGATAAAAGAATATTTCCTATAGATTGCAGTGCCATTAGCATCATAAAAACAAACACCGCCAATACTATCAAAAATATTACGCCACCCCATGAGAATGAGCTAAGTGCCCCAGAAATACCTGCAACAACAAAAAGTATCATACCCACAAAAACTGCAACAAACATAATTATGCTAGAAATCATTGAAACAATAAAATTATAAGCAATTTGTATAAAAAAACTTTTTTTAAAAACTTCTATGGTTTTGTCCATAACCTCTGCGGCGTTCATATAAAAATGTCTTTTTTTATTATTCATAAAACTACACCTACTATTTATTAATAAATTGTCATACCTTATTATAGTAACACATTTTTATTTAAATTGCATTAATTTGGAGAAAATTTTATGAAAAAAATATTTTTATATGGATTTATTGTTCTAGTTATTGTTTTAGTTATTAGCAAGACGTTTTTCAGTTCAAAAAAAACAGATGATTTTAATACTCAAATACTTATTGAAGACCCTAGTCTTAATGATTTTTTTATAATACCTGCAAGAGAATTTATTCCAACCCTACAGAACATACACGAAATAACCACAATGGAAGAAAAAAGAAAATACATATATACAATAGACCCAACAGCATATGTTAAAGAAAGCGATATAAATTTAAGTAAATTGTTGGAAATAGATCTTGCAACCAACCTTTCTGGAAGGGAACCGAGGATATTAATTTTTCACACCCATTCGCAAGAGTTTTTTATAGATTCTATCGAAGATAATCCAAACGAGAGTATTGTTGCAGTTGGCAGGCATCTAGCAAATATATTTGCTTTAAGATACGGTGTTTCAGTTGTGCATGACATAGGAATTTACGACATGGTAGATGGTGAACTTAGACGTGCAGGTAGCTATGAGGTCATGGAACCCGCCGTTTCGAAAATTTTGGAAAAGTATCCGTCGATAGAAATAATGATTGATTTACACAGGGATGGTGTGCCTGATGATATGCACCTTGTTACAGAAATAAACGGCAAACCAACTGCCCAGCTAATGTTTTTTAACGGAATAACCCGCTTAAATAAAGATGGTAACCCTGTAGAACTTCCCGAACTTCAAAACCCTTATCTAACCGAAAACTTGGCATTTAGCCTTAGAGCATTTCTCACAGCAAACGAGCTTTACGAAGGACTTATGCGAAATATATACGTAAAACCTTATAGATACAGCTTGCATCTTAGACCAAAAAGCCTACTTGTGGAAGTTGGTGCAAACACAAACACTTTAGAAGAAGCCATGAACGCCATGCAGCCACTAGCAAGAATTATTATGGAGGTGCTAAACCCGTGAAAAAAATATATGTAGAATTTGTTGCCGTTTGCTTACTTGTTATAATTTCGTTTGGAATGATGTTTGATATGCTTGGGCTAAACCATGAAATTAGGAGCGTTCCTGTGTTTGGAGAAAGCCGAGGTGACTATATTAAATGGGTTGATTTTAATGTTCCGCTTAATGTTATGCAGCAAGCTTATAAATACGATGTTGAATCTTTTGGCACAGACGTACAG
>WQZK01000211.1 GCA_009780765.1 Defluviitaleaceae bacterium | reverse complement strand
ATATAAGAGGAATAACAGGGCAAGGCTCATACCCCAACATGGGTATTGCTTTTACCACAGCCGATAACGAGCGGCACTACTTCGCAATAATGCACGACCACAGCGAAAGCCCATACCCATTTATAATGTGGGATATTACAGACCAAATACAGTATGAATAGATTCTTTTGAAATTCTTAGTTTTCGTATGCTTGATTACAAGTAACTAGGCGTCATAGTCGCCAAACTCACAGAAAGGAGCCTTTACGGTGAACATTCTTGAAAATATAAAATCTGCCATTTCTGGCATAGTTGGCAATAAAATGCGTGCAAGCCTTACCATGTTTGGCATCATCATCGGTATAAGCTCGGTTATGATGATTACAAGCGTTGGCGAGGGCTTTCGTTCAACAATAACAGGCGAGTTTGAAAGCATGGGGCTTGATAGGCTAACCTTTCAAACAAACAACGCCGAAGGAATTACGATTTACTCGCACGATATGCTTATGTATTCAGACGTTGAGCTTATAAGGCAGTACG
Organism: Defluviitaleaceae bacterium; assembly: GCA_009780765.1. Taxonomy (GTDB): domain Bacteria; phylum Bacillota; class Clostridia; order Lachnospirales; family UBA5962; genus WQZK01. The sequence goes on along the minus strand of WQZK01000211.1, from coordinate 3,167 downwards.
ACGAAGTTATAAGTGCAGGTGGTGGGCTTAATATATTTGTGTCTTCTGCTGTACAAACCCTAGACCCTAATTTTATGCGTAGCCTTAGCATGAACGGCGTTGATGCTGAGTATTTGCAAATAGATGAACCCGATTTAATATACGGCAGAATTTTTGCTCCACAAGATATATATTATCAAAACCCTGTTGTTATAATTGATGAAGATTTTGCAATTCAAACTTTCGGCCGTGCAAATGTTATTGGAGAAACTTTGTATATAGATTCTTTAAACCTTTCGATGAGTTTGCAAATAATTGGCGTTACTGCCAGCACCATGCAAACTCAAATGATGATGATGTTTGAAATGGCTGCACAAGTTCATGTTCCACTAAGTATAACACAAAATATTAGAGGAATGGATGGGCATGTTTCAAGGATCGTTGTGCGTGCTACAGATGTTGATAGGTTAAGTGAAATTGGTGCAAACATTATTCGTATAATCGAGCATAACCGTGATAATGTTGGTGAAGATAAATACCGCTTTAGTGCTGTTGCTGATGGGCTAGATGAAGCAAACATGGTTATAAACCTGTTTACAGCGTTTTTATCAATCGTTGCGGGCATAAGCTTACTTGTTGGAGGAATTGGCGTTATGAACATTATGCTTGTTTCTGTTACCGAAAGAACAAGAGAGATTGGCATAAGAAAATCGTTAGGGGCAACAGATTTTAATATTCGCTTTCAATTTTTAGTAGAAGCCATGATTTTAACAGCAATTGGTGGCATTTTGGGCATAGGTCTTGGATATGTTGGTGGACTTGGCATCGCATTTGTGATAGAATTAGCTATGCAGCAAAGTATAACGCCTGCTATTGGAATCCCTACAATCGCTTTGGTTGTTGGCTTTTCAGCACTTGTTGGAATAGTTTTTGGAGTATATCCAGCATCTAAAGCAGCGAAACTTGATCCAATAGAAGCGTTAAGGTTTGAATAAAGGAAGTGACTAAAAATGCAATCCCCTACAAACTGGCACAATGTACTGCTTACAGACTCTGGGTTTTATTACAATAATGAGTTGGATAAACCACTAGACCTCATAATAAATAGTTTCAAATCTATGTTACAAAAACCTTTTATAGAAGCAACTGTGCTTTTTATCCCAACTGCTGCAATGCAAGATGAGCAAAAAGCTACGGAAATAACTAATCGTCTAAAAAATGAACTGCTCCGTATGGGAATACTAGAAAATAATATCACAATACATGACATTGATGGCTCTTTAGCGGAAGAAGATGCCATGAAATTTGATGTAATTTATCTAACTGGCGGAAAAACGCCGTATCTTGCAAAGCGTGTTCTAGAAACAGGCTTTGATGAAATAATTAAAAAGATGATTTTTGCAAATAAAGTATACATAGGAATGAGTGCAGGAAGTATGTTGCTTACGCCTCACTTTAATATAGACGACATCAACAACCCACAATTTACTGGCCTTGGCATAATAAAAGCATATTTCTCTGTTCACTGTGATAAAGATGCCAAAAACCGTACCGATTTGCCATTTCCGCACATCACTCTTCAAGAAAACCAAGCCATAGAGCTGTCTTTTTTGGGGTATAAATTAATAGATGGCAATTTGCAATATGATAAAGGGCAAACATCATGAATCATAAAATAAAATTTATAATCGCTGTTATGTCATTTGGAACAATTGGCGTATTCGTTAGAAATATTGCATTAAATCCTGCTGAAATTGCACTTTTTAGAGCATTAATTGCACTAATTATTTTAAGCGGATATGTTTTTATCACTAAAAACATTAAAAATTTAATTGTTGATAAAAAAAATCTATTAAAGCTGTTTATCTCAGGTGCGGCAATTGGGTTTAACTGGATTTTATTGTTTGAAGCATTTAACCACACAAGCGTTGCACTAGCAACGCTTAGCTACTATTTCGCTCCAATAATTGTTGTTGTTTTAAGTGCCTTGCTTTTTAAAGAAAAACTTAGTTTTAAGCAAGTTTTGTGCTTTTTAGCAGCCACCGTTGGCATTGTTATGATTGTTTACACGGGTTCTTTGGAAGACGGTAATATTATTGGTATTCTTTTCGGGCTTTCAGCAGCACTTTTATACGCCTCTGTAATACTCATAAATAAGCGTATATCTGGGGTCGATCTTGTTGCCCGCACAATATTTCAGTTTTTAGCAGCCGTTGTTATTTTGGTGCCGTATGTCGCCTTCACATCAGGTTTTGGTATTTTAGGCTTAAATTTTATAGGCGTTGCAAATCTTTCAATACTTGGGGCATATCATACAGGAATTGTTTACTGCCTATACTTCTTTGGAGTAAGCCGCTTAAGAGGCCAGCAAGTTGCTGTTTTGTCTTATCTAGACCCTGTTGTGGCAGTTATATTGTCTATCACAATTTTGGGTGAAAGTATTTTGCCAATCCACCTCGTTGGTGGAGGTATAATTCTTTTGGCCACTTTCTTTAACGAGTTCAAACGAAAGCAGGTTATACGATGAAAATATCTAAAAACGCTAAAAAAATCATAGAAACGCTAAATAACGCAAATTTTGAAGCCTATGTTGTTGGCGGCTGTGTTAGAGATTCTCTCATGGGTAAAGTTCCCAAAGATTTTGATATTACAACTTCGGCAAAACCTGAGGAAGTTATCCCGCTTTTTAAAAAAGTTTTTGAAACAGGCATACAACATGGCACAGTTACGGTTGTTTTAGATTCTGAAAATTTTGAAGTAACAACCTACCGCCTAGATGGTGAGTATAAAGACAATCGCCGCCCAGAGCAAGTTTTTTTTACAAGCAACTTAGAAGAAGACTTAACTAGACGAGATTTTACAATAAATGCAATTGCATACCACCCAGAAAACGGCTATTTTGACCCCTATGGCGGCACTAAGGACATCGAAAACAAGCTAATAAAAGGCGTTGGTAACGCCGATACCAGATTTAAAGAAGATGCTCTTAGAATGATGCGAGCTATTAGATTTTCTTCGCAGCTTGGATTTTCTATTGAGGAGAACACCTTAAATGCCTTATCTCAAAATGTTGGGCTTATTGAACATATTTCTATAGAGAGAACTCGCGATGAGTTTTTAAAAGCAATGCTTGGTGATTACTTAGATAATGCTCTAATGTTTAATAAATACGAAATTTTTAAATATGT
>WQZK01000210.1 GCA_009780765.1 Defluviitaleaceae bacterium | reverse complement strand
ATACGCACCAATATGGAGCAATATTATGGAAAAACAGCTATTCTCCGCACAAGATTATTTCTTTACATTTGTTTTGCACATAGTAGAGACTGGCCGCAAAATGGGCTGCACTAGCAGCCCTGTGAGTAATGATGTTTGGGATGTTGCAGTTAAAACTTGGGATATTGACAAAATCTATCAATAATAAAAAGCGCTTAGCAACATCTGAAGTCAAGCGGAAAATTGCTTATGCTATCATTCTTGCCCCTTACCCCTCGTAATCATCAATGGAACTGAAATCAATACAACTATCGGTAAGACTAAAGCCGCCAATGCTAAGTTATCACCAGCTATATTAAATAATCTGCTTACTGTAAACTGAGCGATTGCACCGCCTAGTGTCATGATTACAATTGCAAACGACATGACCTTGCCAACAATTTCTTCAGGTGTATTTGTTCCTAAATAAGTGAAGTAAATAAGTGAAGACATCATGATAAAGATATTCATGAAAGTGATGCCAATGACTATTAAAATATATGCCAATGTACCTGAGGTTAATAGGAATAAGATTGATGTAAAAATTGACACCACTGACATGAGTAGTAGCATCCCTGGTAATTTAGACACATTAATTTTTTCGCCCGATTTCCTTTGTATAAGGATGCCTGTAATGCCACCTAAAGCAATGATTCCCTGGGCTAAGCCTAAATTCGATTCATTCATTCCTAATCCATTAATGATAAAAACTGACGGAATAAGATTAAGGGCCGGGGTAATAAGCAGGGCATACAAAAATATCCCGATTGTTGCACGTTTAAGATTGATATTTTCTTTCCAAACATACTTAAACCCTGCATTAAAATCAGCAAGTACTGCCTTGAAAAAACCTGTCTCAATTTTTTCTGGCTTTTCAAACTTTACTTTCATGGATGCATTAACGACTGCTGAAAGAAAGAAAAGTATAAGACTAATATAAATAATAAATTCCAACCCTAAGCGGCGCAAGAGAAAGCCAGATAAAATAGGAATAATAACGCCTGAGCCGATCATCATAATATACGTAACAGAATTGGCTTTCATTAAATCATCCATTGGAATGATAGAATAAAGTACCGTTTCAAAACTAGAGCCTTGGATAGCTTGTAGTGTTGTCATTAAAAACAATAAACCGACTGAAATTAAATGAGTATTAAAGCTTCCACTGATTAAGGCGTAAATTCCAATTATAAAAACGATTGAGAATTGGCTTACTACAATAACCGACTTCTTACTGACGCTATCTGCCAGTAGGCCACCGATTGGTGTAACCAAGACATGGGGTAGCAAATTTAAAGTAAATATAGTCCCCAACAATGCCGGATTATTTGTTGCGATTAAAATATATATTGGAATAGCAAATGTTAACAATGCTGTTCCAATTTCTGATAATTCATATGCAAAGATATATTTTATGAAGTTTTTATTCCATAGTTTCGTTGCTGTTGTCATTTTTAAACCTCTTTTTTTATTTTATTTTTTAATCATTTTGCTATACATAAATTGACCTATCCAAATTTAAAAAAGTAACCTCACTTTTAAACTCCTTTAGCAAGTTGTGATATAACTTGATATTAGGTTTTAAGCATTAAAATTTTATTGAAATAAAAAAAGCCATGGAGGATACCCATGGCAAACAATTATAGTCGCGTTTTATCGTACCAAACAAAATATGTCGGTACAGCTAAAATGGTTCAACAAAAAATGTTGATGAATTTTAGGAGCGCTAAAAGAGTATTTTAGGTATCTTATCAATAAAGAAGCACGCGCCTTAAAAAGGGTTAAATAAACCCAACGCTTCTTGCTTCAATTCTTGCTTAATTTAGATAAGTCCTAAGACGCTCATCCGGCGATATTCTCCTAAATTTAAAGTTAAACCTAACCTCGGCATACTAGCACATACTATATGACATGTCAATTCACTATTTTGTACACTTTGGAAAATTATAAGGGAGTTAACAAAAAAAAGAGTGGTTATCATTTCTGATAACTACTCCTTTTGCTTTTCGGTTATTCAATTCAGAGTTTTTATTTACATAAAAGGCGATACCAGCCGCACAATAATAAACTGATACCCATTAAAAATTGCGGAATGAAATGGATTTAAAATCATGCCAATTGCCCCAGTAAAGACAAGAAGGATCAATACAATAAACCCATGCCTAAAGCTTATAAATCTAAAGTACAAATGATCCGGCAAAAAGATGGATAGCAGCTTTGATCCATCCAGTGGAGGCAGGGGAATCATATTAAACAGGCCTAAAAAAACGTTAATCTCAAATAACACCGCAAGGAAAAATGTTAAATAAAATGCACCAGCAAAATTAATACGAAACACAAAAATTAAAAAAGCATTAATCAAAAGTGCCACAAAACCCAAAATAAAATTAGACGCCGGCCCTGCTATGGAAATAATGGCCATGTCGTATTTGGGATTTCTTAAATGGTAAGGATTAACCATAACCGGTTTGGCCCATCCAAATCCGGCAACTAAAATCATTACCATTCCAAGGGGGTCTATATGCACTAATGGGTTAAAAGAAAGCCGTCCATCGTGTTTTGCAGTTTTATCCCCCAGCATATACGCCGCAAATCCATGGCAAAATTCATGTACTGTAAATGCAACAATAAGGGCGGCAACAATAACCAATGCCGATTGAATATTCATAGTTCCGTTTATAACACCACGTAGCATAATTACCTCTTTTATTTATATTTTCCCTAATTATACAGAATATTTTGGGTTATTACAATGTTACCAGTTTCCCGCCATTCACTCTAGACTCTTCTGCTTTAAAGCATAACCTATGGTTGGCGGCAGAAATACGCACTTCAGAAACTTCACTGCTGTCAAGCTCGCCGCGCAGGTATTTGATAAAGGCTTCCATAATGCCAACGTCTCCGCCCCCATGGCCGCCTACAGTAACTTCTACAGGAACTTCTTTGACTTTGCGTGTTGTAAAGTCGGTGATGATGATGGTATCTACATCAGAATGGACTTTCATTTCACCCTTTGTGCCCATAATCTTTAATGTGCGATGTGTGTCAGGCGTAAGTGAAGACATGGAGAACATAACAGTGATATCATCCTCAAACAACATATTTGTAACTTGGTGGTCTACTACATCGTTATCACACTGGTATACACATCTGCCATATGGGCCTGTTTTAATTGCGGCTTCAACTTCCTCATCTGTTGCATTATAACGTCCGGCAGCAACAGAGCGGAACCATTCGTTATCGCTGTTTATATACAGCTTGCGCGCATCGTAAGGACAGTCTACGGTACAACCGTCCGTACAGCGTGGCGGTGCAGATGGCGGGCAATTATTCTTATTAAAATATTTGAGCGAACCAAAAGATGAAAGTGCCAGGCAGTTTTTACCTATAAGCCATTGTAGCATATCCATATCGTGGCAGCATTTTGCTAAAATCATAGGACTGCTTTCCGCTGTATTTCTCCAATTTCCTCTGGTAAAGCTGTGAGCGTGATGTATGTCGCCCACATTTTCATTGTGTGCAAACGTAACAATTTCGCCAATTTCGCCACTATCTAGAATTTTTTTGATTGTAGCAAATAAAGGTGAATAACGCATGGTATGGCAAACGATTACCTTTACGCCCGCTTTTGTTGCAGCTTCGGCAATTTCTGTGCATTCCTTTTCTGTT
>WQZK01000209.1 GCA_009780765.1 Defluviitaleaceae bacterium | reverse complement strand
TTTCAGTTTTTTTCAGGGATGAATTTATTCCTTTGGTATTATAGCGACCTTGAAGGAGCTGTTAAGGATAGATTATATTCAACTCCAACATCAAGAGCAAGTTTTATTTTTGGCAAGGCACTCGGGTCTATAGCTTTTTCTTTAATACAAGGCATAGTAGTTATTGTTGTTACTTGGGCATTTTTTGATGCAAACTGGGGTAATCCTATAATTTTAATATTAACACTTTTAACTATTTCAATAATATCGCATCTTGTTTCTGCTATTACTTACATTTTGTCTAAGTCAAAATCGCAGGCAAATGCAATTGGTTATATATATAGTTTTGGACTTATGATTATATCAGGCACTTTTTTAGTGAATTTTAGTATACTAGGTCTTCAGGATAATCCTGTAGTAAGATTTTTAGAAACTCGTGGCACACCTATATCTTTAGGCTGGCGTGCAATTCAATATTCTGGCCCTATACTTGATGATATGAGCGAAGCTATATTTAATGTGGGGCTGTTAGCGGGTATTATGGTAGTTTTAGCAATAATAGTTGCCATTTTAGCTAAGAGGAGGCGTTCAGCTTGACAATATTTAGATATGCAATGATAAAAGGTTTACAGGGGAAGCTTACTTTAATATGCAACTGTATATTACCTTTAGCACTTATATTCTTACGCCCACTGTGGACGGGAGATTTCCAGCTAGGATTTAGTATAATGGCATTTGCTATTATGAGCGGCACATTTTTAATATCGCAAGGCATTATGGAAGATAGGGTTGATAACACAATAACACGAATTTTGGCAGCACCTGTCACTATGTTTAATTATCTGGTGCAAAAGCTACTTGCCTATATAGTGCCTATAACAGTTGTAATTATCATGGTTTGCTTAATAGGTTTTGCACTTTACGATTGGACTTTTTCCTTTACAATTGCACTTATGTTGTGTTATAATGTATTTGCAATAGCATCAGTTGCTCTTACTTTCGCTTGGGTGTGTTTATTTAAAAGCAAAGAAACCAGCATGGGTACGTTTTCGATGTTTTTAACTGCAATGGCTGTTATTGGTGGGCTTTTAATTCCTGTAGAAGTGTTGCCAACGGCTATAAGATATATTGGAGCATTTTCACCATCTTATTGGGCATCTACTGGTATTGGCAGTTTATTGCTCGACGGAGTAACATTGAGGTACTGGCTTTCTATAGCAATAATGGCTATGTTCACTGTAATATTCTTACTCTACGGAGGAAAACGGAGAATTGTATAAATGTAGTGGCTCAACCTTACGGGCGGGTGAACCGCCCTAGATTTCGCCTACTACATTCGCAAAAATCAGGATTTTTGCGAGTTTTGCGGCTAACGCCGCTCAATTTGTTAAAAATGTTTCCTTGTGGGTTTTGAATAATAATGGAGCTTTATATGAAAAAATTATCTCCACAAATATGTTTCTTAATTTTTAAAATATTAGGATTTGGTCTGTTGTTCGCCACTTGGCTTTTAAGTGGTGATGTAACAGGCTTTTTCCTGATTTTATTTTTAATTGCGATGTCGCTTTTAAGAAGGCGTGTTCATGTGGCAAGGTTTACAATTATTATTGATATAATTGTTTGCACGATACTGGCTACTTCGTGGGAACCTTGGGAGTATTCTGTGTACACACTTGGACTTTTACTGTTTCAAGCCATATATTTGGGTGTTTACCCAGCGATCTTAACGCTTTTGTATTTATTTTATGAGTTTAGCCCGCTGCTCTTGGCTATATTTATTTTTAGTGCAATATGCGGGTTGTTTTTAAGATTTTGGAACTTAGAGTTTTCTGAAAAATTTAAAGAGCGTGATAAGTTGGCAGAAAAATATTACGAATTAGACGAGTTAAAGGGCGATTTGTCAGTTGCATTAACGCAGGTAGAGCAAATGACTGCAGTTGCAGAAAGAGCCCGCATATCACGAGATATTCACGACAATGCAGGGCATGAAATTGTTGCTGCATATATTTCTTTTCAAACGGCGAGGCAGCTGTTTGAAGGGGGTAATGCTGACAAAAATGTTTTAGAGCTTTACGATTTAGCTCTTGGGAGATTAGATTCAGGCGTTAATAAAATACGAGAGGCTGTTCACAATATGTCAACCATCATTTCTCCAGGAGTTGAAAAATTGCAAGGTATTTGCGAAAGTTTTCCGGTTTGTGATGTTGAGTTTAATGTGTATGGCGATACTTCTAAAGTGGCTGTTCATGCTTGGTTAATGCTTGAATCTTGCTTAAATGAAAGTTTAACAAATGTTCTTCGCCATTCAAAAGCGAAAAAAGTAACCGTAAACATTGATGCAACTCCGCATCTAATAAGGCTTTTAGTTGAAAATGATGGTTCTTTAAAAAATAACAAGCCAATGGGCAGGGGCTTACGAAATTTACGGCACAGGGCGGCTGCAATTGGCGGAACTCTTTCGGTAGATGCAGGCGAAGTTTTTAGGGTGATATGTGTTATACCTATAAATAATCAAAAGGAGGCAGAAGCAGAAGATGAAATTATTGCTAGTTGATGACGACCCGTTAATTTTAAAAAGTCTAGAACTTAGTTTATCACGTGAAGAAGATATTGAGGTAATTGGATGTGCGTTAGATGGGGCAGAAGCACTTAACATCTGCAAAGAGAAAGAACCTGATATTGCACTTATGGATATACGTATGCCGAATGTTGATGGTATAGCTGCAACTCGGCTAATTAAAGAGAAATACCCAAATATTCGCATCATGATACTTACCACCTTTGCTGACAAGCCTAATATACAACAAGCCCTTGCTTCTGGGGCAGATGGGTATCTTATTAAGACTGATAAAATAGCGGATATAGCGGGCAAACTTAGGATGATGATGGGTGGTACAGGTGTTTTAGATGCAGATGTTTTAAAAAAGCTTACAACAAACGAAAACGAAGTACTTAAACAACTTACCCAGCGAGAATATGATATTACACGCTTAATTGCTCAAGGGCTAACAAATAAAGAAATTGCCACGCATCTTTTTTTAAGCGAGGGCACGGTTCGCAATAATATTGTTGTTGTTATGGAAAAGTTAGGTGTTTCAAATCGTACGCAGTTGGGGCTTTTGTATTATGGCAATCAGGTATAAAATGGTATATTTTGTGCAATATATATTCTAACAAAAAAATTTAAAAAAGATGGAACTTAATTTATTTTGCTCCGTCTTATTAAATATAAAATAAAAAAATTGAAAGAAGGAATTTATAATGAAAAGAAAAGGTGTTTTTGCATTATTAACAGCGGCGGCTATGGCGTTTAGCGTAGCTTCGGTATCTGCACTTGAAAATAATGCACAAGAAAGAGTAGCGAGTATTACAGAAAGATTTACTCTACATGGAGAAGCTGGTGAAGAGTTTTCTATGATTAGTGAAGACGGGGAAACAATTATCCACATCAACAACGATACAGTAGTTTACTTTGAAGACTATGTGCCTATGGACGACGACTTTGAAGAAATGACAAGAAACGCACGTGAAGTATTATTTGGAAGAACACTTGCAGAAGTTTTAGAAAACAGAAATCTTCGCGTTGTTTTAGGTGAAAACGATGTTGCAGAGTTTATAGAGATTCTTTTTGAAACGGCTGTTACTCTGCCTATTAATATTGGCGATGACTTAGACATAGACCTAGAAATGGGCGTTTTATCTCCATTTATTAATGG
>WQZK01000208.1 GCA_009780765.1 Defluviitaleaceae bacterium | reverse complement strand
TGTATATCGGCGAGGGTGCTTTTGCTAACACGACATATTTATTGGGCATTACTATTCCTGCTAGTGTAGAGTGGATTGGCGAGGGAGCGTTTAACGGCTCGGCAGTTAGGAATATTTATATAAAAGGCGAGTTTACAGGCTTTGGAGCTTTGGGCAGTTTATCTGATGCTACTACCTTGCAGGTGCAGTCGGAGGAGCAATATTGGATGGCTCGTGGGTTTATGGAAAGTCATCAAATTGTATTCTCTAATAATCCGATTAGATATGTTTTGGTTGTGGATGGGTGCATGGAGTGGGGTATTGACAAGCGAGTTTTTGTATGCTAGAATATTTTTGCCGTAGAAACGTACGGTTGACTTTTGATATATACTTACATATAAATTATATAGGAGATAATTTTTAATGAGAAAAATGAAAGAAAAGGATAATATTGTATCAGGTAAAAAAAAGAAAAAACCACCATTATCAATATGTGGTGTTATAACATTAACACTCACTGTGTTTAATTTTATATTATTGATATTAGACTATTTTTTCGTAACAGATTTTGCTTGGCTTCAAATGATAGCTATAGCTTTTTATTGTTCAGTGATTTTAGCTTTTGTACTTGGCTTGATTGGAGGTATTTTTGCAGGCATTGTACTTATAAAAACAAAAGAACGCAGAGAAATTGTGAATATAATTCTAAATTTAGTACCAATTATTGCAATGTCAATATGTTTAATCATAGCTAGTCATATTTAATTTTTTAAAAACAAAAGGAGAAAAAATGAAGAAACACTTAAGAAAGCAATTATTATTTATTGGGCTGTTGCTATGTGCTACAGTCGCTTGCTTAGCGCTTTTGCTGGCAAGTAATTTACTTTCGGTTGCCTTTGCTTATGAAGACAACCACGCTTATTGCGATATTTGTGAATGCAATACCAACGAACACGATTTATGTAGCTGTTGTGTATATAATCTTGAGCAGCATAACTGTTGCACAATTGAACAGTCTGTAATAGGATTTGAACCTCATCAAATGCCACCTTTAATAGGAATGCAAGATTATGAAGGAACTGGCTGTGGTGGTTGTATTTTTACGGGTGCTTCATGCGGACCTGGTAGAGAGCTGGGATTTTCAGCTAACTATTTAACCGCAGGCTGTCGAAATTGGCAATTGATGCCGCTTTTTAATCCATTAAATAGATTTTGGATTGATGAAGCGACTTTGAATGTGTTAACTGCCAATCAAAGAATACAATTTATTCGAATGGTAGAAGACGCAGCGGCTATATGGAATAGCACATATATGCACGACGGTACAGGAAGAATAATAAATTTAACAAGAGTTTTTAGTAATGGATCGAGAATAGTTCCTATAAGACTTAATCCTAATTTAGATGTTGCAGGAAGATTTCATCCAAATCCTATCGCTCCTCGTATGTATATTAGAAGTTATAATTATTTTACAACAATGAAGCACGAATTCGGGCATATGCTAGGCTTGCAGGATTTAGATATGAGGATTTTTGGAGACAATGTGAATGAACATCAAGTGTTAATGGGATATGGACAAAATTCATCAGTTTTACACTATCAAGATATTCAAGGAGCAGCGGTAGCTAATACTAACCATACACATAATTTCAAAAGACATGTAAGACAAGAAATTAATTTTCTTAATCGTAATAGTCGTTATTTCCATATTTGCTTTTATTGCGATGTAATATATGTTAGCTGGTCGCCTTTACAAGGAAGTCAACATCTAGTTTATGCCGCTACCTGTAATCATAACTTCAAAAAAATGGTTTCGGCTGGGGACAGGCATTGGCAAAAATGCGTTGATTGTTATAAAGTTGTAGAAAGCGAGTTTTTTATTCGTGGTATAAATAACGGTACAGAAATTGAAATAACTGGTTTAATAAACACTCATGCAATAAATCTAAACATTCCTAATGAAATTGGTGGTTTGCCTGTAACTCGTATTGTTGCTAATGCCTTTATGAATACTCCTAATTTACAACAAATAACGGTAGCGAGTACTAATCAACATTTTTTTAGCCAAGATGGTGTTTTATATAACCATGCTAGAACACAATTTATTCATATTCCAACTGATTTAAGAGGATGGCTTAGCGGATTTGTGAGAATACCTAGTGGCATTACTTCAATTCCTGCTTTTGCCTTTGCTAATAGAATACATATCAATAGTGTTGTTATTTCAGATACTGTAACTTCTATCGGCACTTCAGCCTTTGAAAATGCATTAAATCTTGAAAGAGTTACATTTGCTGTTGGCAGTAATTTATTTAGTATCGGCAGTTATGCTTTTTATGGTACAGCTATAACGAATATACCTTTGCCTTCTAGTGTAGGTACCATAGGTACAAACGCCTTTCCTCCTAATGCGATTGTTACTTGGACAAATAATTTCATATTTCAAGGCACTACTCTGATAGGGTTTGTTGGAAGTACTACTCTGACAACCTATAGCGTACCTAGCTTTATAACTCGTATAGGGGCGGGGGCTTTTGTAGGCTCTAATTTAGCCACAGTTCGCTTACCAAACACCATCACATATATAGCCGACTGTGCCTTTGACGAAAGTACGGTTTTGGTATGGAATAATCAGTTTGAGTTTGTGGGTGATACTCTTACTAGATTTTTAGTAAGTGGTTGGGAAGTTATAGTGCCTTCTAGGGTAGCAAATAAACCTATTAGGCATATTGCAAATAATGCGTTTCAAAATAGAAATAATATACACAATATTATACTTTCGGAAGGCATAATTACTATTGGCGACAATGCTTTTAGAGGTGCTAGAGATTTAGGTAGCATCATTATTCCTTCTAGCATTATAAGTATAGGTGAAGGGGCTTTTTATCTTACTCGATTGTGGACTGCTACTCCAGCTGACCAGCCTGTTAGGGCGGGCAACTGGATTGTAGGATTTAGAAGCAACTCACCGCAAAACATCACAAATCTACCTCTAACTAGAACTATTAGAGGTATAGCTGATGGAGCTTTGAGCGGTTTAACCTCACTACAAAGCATAATACTTTCTAATAATGTTTTGCATATAGGGACGAACGCTTTGCCTAACCAAGTTACAGTTTATGCCGAGCACCAAAATCGCCCAGACAACTGGAATGTTGACAACATAACGAGTAATCGTGTTGTGTTTTTAGCAGAATTAAGAACAAACTCGATAGCATCATTTGATTTATTTGTGGCATCAATCCCTGCGGCATATATAAATAGCCAACTTGCCAATCCACACAGAACAAATCAAGGCTTAACTCACTTTTCGTTTAGCCATTGGGATTTTGCTGTAAACGGTCGTAGAGACGCAATTTGGTTAGAATATACCCCTAATTCGCCTGATGATGTGTTTTGGGTTGATTGCCTCGAAACAATGCTTCTTTATATGCAACGACCAAATGCTACCATTTTGAACGATTTTACCCTTATTATTTCCTCTAGCACTACGCACATTATGCCGTACGAGTTTATGGGAATGCCGATAAGGGCGGTGCTAATACCTTCTTCTGTGGAGTACATAGGGCAAGGAGCCTTTGCCAACACCTCCTTGCGAGCTATCATTTTTGGCGAGGGTTATTTGGGCGATAGGCTGCTGTATATCGGCGAGGGTGCTTTTGCTAACACGACATATTTATTGGGCATTACTATTCCTGCTAGTGTAGAGTGGATTGGCGAGGGAGCGT
>WQZK01000207.1 GCA_009780765.1 Defluviitaleaceae bacterium | reverse complement strand
GGGCTTATCTTAATATTTGCCGTTGCACTTCAAACGGCCAGAAAAAAAGAAATTAAACTATTAAGGAGAAAAACATCATGAAAAAAATATTAGCACTACTCACCGCATCACTACTAATTTTTACAGCTTGTTCAAGAAGAGATAACGAACAAAAGACTTTCTACGTTCTCTTAAATGTTCTTGGTAACCAATACTTTGCTACCCTTAGTGCCGGTGCAATGCAGGCGGGTGAAGATTTTGGCGTAAACGTTGTTGTTTTGGGCGTTTCTTCTAATTCAGATTTAGAAACACAGATAAGGCAACTTAAAGATGCTGTTTCGGCAAGAGTTGATGGCGTTTTAGTAGCCCCGCTTGATGGCGTTGCTATGGCTCCACAAATTGCAGAAACGTTTAACGCAGGAATTCCCGTTGTTTTGGTTGATAATTTAGTTGTTGGCGACCAGTTTTCGGCTGCATTTAGAACAAATAATGTGTACGCTGGAACACTTGCTGCACAAACCCTAATTTCAAAGATTTATGAAGCAGGAATAGCGGAGGACGAATTTATACAAGTTGCCATTCAAATACCAACTTTTGCACTGCCTTCTATTGTAGACCGCCTTCAAGGATTTAACGAATACTGGGCAGAAAACGCTCCATCTGCATGGCAAATTCTTAGCGACGATATAAAAATTAACGATGGTTCTATCGAGCGTTCTATCGCAAACGCTCAAGATTTTTTAACGGCTTACCCGTCACTCAGAGCAATATTTAGCCCGAATAATGGCTCTACCGTTGGTTTTATCAGAGCTTTAACCGATGCGAATAGAACTGATATTGTTATGGTTGGCTTTGATTTTTCTCCAGAAATAGAAGAGATGATTATGTCGGAGCAGTTTGTTGTTGCAGGAATTGTTCAACAACCGTTTTTAATGGGCTACGAGGGCATTAGAGCAGCGATAGCTCTTGCAAACGGCGAAGAAGTATACCCTAAAATTAACGAAACCCAAGTTGTTGTGGTTGATATAAATAATATTAATACACCTGAAATTGAGGCAATTATAAGAAATTAGATTGTAATGACAACTATCAAGCCGTCATGGTGGGCTTGACCCGCCATCCCATCTGTACAGCTAGAGGTAGGAGATGGCGGATCAAGTCCGCCATGACGACATCTTAGTAATTTTTGAATGGCAAAAAAGAAATTCTTGAAAAAATTGTTAAAATATAAATAAAAATTTTGCTAAAACTACTTCTTAATACTAATTTTAAGGAGTAGTTTTTTATGAAAAAAATATTTGTGGCGTTTTTTGCCATGTGTTTAATGTTTCCTAGTTTTGTTTCTGCTACTGAATCTCCACTTGAGTTACCGCCAGAGCCATTTTACTTACCTGTTTTAATGTACCACCAAATTTCTGAAAATCCCAAACGCCTTTGCGAGTATGTTATTTCACCCGAAGCATTTGAGTCGGATTTAAAACTTTTAAAAGAGCTTGGCTACCAACCGATCACAACCGCAGAACTTTTAAAATATGCCGAAAACAAATATCAAAACGTGCCAGAAAAGGCTATTATGCTCACTTTTGATGATGGCTACCTAAGCGACTATGTTTACGCCTTCCCTCTTCTAGAAAAATATGAGATGAAAGCAGTTTTTGCAATTGTTGGAGCCTTTGCCGATATATATTCAGTAGAAAATGCTGATAAAAATATTAGATATGCACACACTTCTTGGGCAGAAATGGCGGAGATGAACGAATCTGAATTTGTAGAATTCGTAAGCCATACAAACGACATGCACAATCTAAAAAAACGTCGTGGTGCACTTAGGAAAAAAAGCGAATCGATAGAAAGCTACAAAAAAGCCTTAGAATGTGATATTGCAGCACTAAACGAAAAATTTGAAGAACATTTTGGCGAAACCCCAACTGCCCTAGCTTGCCCTTTCGGCAATTTTAACCAAGAATTGCAGCAAGCTTTAAAAGAAAGTGGTTTTACTGTTATTTTAACATCTGAGCAAAAAAACAATATTCTAACAGGCAAAGAAGACGAGCTTTTAGACATAAACCGCATAGTTCGCAATCACGGCATGGACCTAAAAAAATTGCTTGATAAATTAGAATCACAACAAACAAAAAAATAGCTTGACAACCTTGTTTTATAGGAGTAAACTAAGTTAATCAAAATAAATTTTTTTGGTACAAAAATTGCGGAGGTGTTACTCATGCCAGTAAACACAAATTTTAAAGAAACAGTATTCGAATATCTTAAATCAAAAGATATCGACAGGTTGAAGCTATTATTAAACTCGGCTTCTGAGGTGGAAGTGCTAGATGCTATGGAAGATTTAAGTTCTAAAGAACAAGTAATCGTCTATAGGCTTTTATCTAAAGACCGTGCATTGTTCGTTTTCGAGCAACTAGACACAATCTTACAAGAAAGGCTTATCAGTGCTTTTACAGAAGAAGAAGCAATAAAAGCCATCGAAGAACTAGACCCAGACGACAGAGTTAGACTTCTTGACGAACTGCCCGCAACAGTCGCCAAGAAAATGCTTGCATCTATCTCGAAAGAAGAGCGTGAATACACAAACCTTTTAATGGGCTACGAGCCAGAAACAGCCGGCCGTATTATGACGCCGGAATACGTGCGATTACGCCGTGAAATGACTGCTCTTGAAGCACTAGAAAAAGTTAAGGCTTTAGCAAAAAGTAGAAACGAGCAAAATATTTACACACTTTATATTACCGATGAAAAGCGTCGGCTAGAGGGCGTTTTATCACTTAGAAATCTTTTAATTGCCGACCCTAGCGAAAAAATTGAAAATATAATGCGAACGAATTATACGTGGGTTTCAACCGATACCGACCAAGAAGAAGTTGCAAAAATCCTGCAAAAAATTGATGCTTTGGCTCTTCCTGTTGTTGATAAAGAAAATTTATTAGTTGGAATTATAACGGTAGATGATACGATGGACATACTCCAAGAAGAATCTACAGAAGACATATTTAACAAAGCAGGTATGACAGACCTAGCAAAAACCCAAAATGCTAGAAGCGAAGTTTTAGTAAGAGGCTCTTTGTGGAAAATTTGGAAAGTTAGAATGCCGTTTTTAATTATCACGCTTTTTGGTGGGCTTCTAGCAGGTTCTGTTATCCACAATTTTGAAGATGTTTTAGGTCAAGTTTTTATGGTTGCAATATTTATACCTGTAATTATGGATATGGGCGGAAACATTGGCGTTCAGTCTTCTACGGTTTTTCAAAGAGGCATAGTTCTTGGGCATATTAAACCAGAAACCATTTGGAAGCATATAAGAAAAGAACTAAGCGTTGGGCTTAGTATGGGTCTTGTTGTTGGAGTTGCAACAGGTATTGTTGCATGGGTTTGGCATGGCGAGCCCATGCTTGGTGTTGCCCTTTTCCTAGCTTTGGTTATTACTATGACTTTTGCTTCATTCCTTGGATTTATCGTACCATTTATACTAATAAAGCTTAATATAGACCAAGCAGCAGGAACAGACCCGATAATTACCTCAATAAAAGATATAACAGGCTTGTTTATTTATTTTATTTTAGTTAGCTTTTTCTTAAGCCATTTGTTGTATCCTGCACTTTAATTAAGGACTCTACAATGGATTGCTTCGCTTCGCTCGCAATGACATATCCAAACTGTCATTAGAGTTGTAGCAAAACTAAAATTTGTGAACCTAATCGTCATTGCGGCGAACGCC
>WQZK01000206.1 GCA_009780765.1 Defluviitaleaceae bacterium | reverse complement strand
GAAACGCTGGTTGATTATTTAGACCAAAATTCGTTTATTTATTTTGACGAGCCTACAAGGATTTTAGGCAAAGCCATCTCTTCGCAAGAAGAATTTAACGAAAGTATTAAAAACCGTATTTTAAAGGGCTATTTGTTGCCAAACCAGATGGACATGGTTTTTTCTTATCATGATATTTTGCAAAAAACCAAAAGACATTTTGAGTTTTTGCTAAGTGCCATGACAACGAATATTAAAGATTTTTCGCCTAGGGATGTTGTGCATTTCGACGTTCGAAGCTCTGGTGTTTTTAAGGATAGGCTTGACTTGTTTTGCGAGGATATTAAAAATCTTGTAGCAAAAAACTACAAAATTCTAATTTTGGCTGGCACAAAATTTAAGTGCGAGCAACTTTTTAACGAACTTAATTCGCAGGGAGTTGCGGCAAATATTGTTTCAGATTTTTTTGAAGCGTCACTTTCGCAGACGCCTATAATCGCACCCGGAAACATCCAAAAAGGCTTTATCTACGACGATATTAAGCTTGCAATTTTATCTGAGGGCGAGCTTTTTCACGAAAAGAAAAAGCGTAAGTTTAGACGGCATAAAAAAGGCAACAAAATCGGGCATTTTGCAGAGCTTAACGTTGGCGATGTGATAGTGCATGACACACATGGCGTTGGCATTTTTTCTGGCATAGAAAATATTAACACCGATGGGGTGAGGCGTGACTATCTAAAAATTTCTTACGCTAACGACGAAACGTTATACATGGCAACAAACCAAATGGATATGGTTACTAAATATATAGCGTCCGACTCAAGAAAACCAAAGCTTAACAGGCTTGGAGGCGTTTCTTGGCAAAAAGCTAAGGCAAAAGCGAAAGGGCAAGCCTCTATTTTGGCAGAAGATTTAATTAAGCTCTACGCTCTGCGTGAGGCCAAAGAAGGCTTTATTTTCGGTGCTGATACTAGCTGGCAAGCCGAATTTGAAGAGAATTTCCCATATCAAGAAACTGATGACCAAGCGGCCGCAATAGAAGATGTTAAGGCAGACATGGAGTCCGCCAAGGTGATGGATAGGCTAGTTCTTGGCGATGTTGGCTACGGCAAAACCGAGGTTGCAATTAGAGCGGCTTTTAAAGCAGTGCAAGACAATAAACAAGTTGCAATACTCGTTCCTACAACGATTTTAGCCCAACAGCATTTTAACAATTTTGCTTCGAGAATGAGGGATTACCCTATAACCGTCGAGCTTATGAGCAGATTTAGAACACAGAAGCAAATTAAAGAAACCATTAAAAACCTAGAATCTGGCAAAGTTGACATTGTTATCGGCACGCATAGGGTTTTATCTAAAGACGTTAAGTTTAAAGACTTGGGGCTTATTGTTATAGACGAAGAGCAACGTTTTGGCGTTGCACATAAAGAAAAACTTAAAAACCTTAGAGAAAATGTTGATGTTTTAACGCTTTCGGCAACGCCTATTCCAAGAACTTTGCATTTAAGTTTAACAGGTATTCGAGATATGTCTATTATCAACGAGCCGCCTAGTGAAAGGCTGCCCGTTCAAACCTTTGTGCTTGAATATAACGAACAATTCGTGCGTGATGCCATAATGCGAGAAATTTCACGTGGCGGGCAGGTTTATTACCTTCATAACCGTGTTAGGTCTATTTCTGATGTTTCAACGAGAATACAAAATTTAGTGCCCGAGGCAAACGTTGGCTACGCACATGGGCAAATGAGTGAAACCGAGCTTGAAAATATTATGATGGACTTTATTTCCACGGAAATAAACGTTTTGGTTTGCACAACTATAATCGAATCGGGGCTGGATATTTCAAACGCCAACACAATTATTATTCACGATGCGGATAATATGGGGCTTTCTCAGCTTTATCAGCTACGTGGGCGAGTTGGTCGTTCTAATCGTATTGCGTATTGCTATCTTTTATACCGTAAAGATAAAATCGTCAACGAAATTGCAGAAAAGCGTTTACAAACTATCCGCGAATTTACAGAGTTTGGTGCTGGGTTTAAAATTTCTATGAGAGATTTAGAGCTTAGAGGTGCCGGAAATCTTTTGGGAGCCGAACAACATGGACATATCGACGCCGTTGGCTATGATATGTACACCAAGCTTTTAGATGAAGCTGTTAGAACACTTAAAGGCGAAGAAATTTTTGATAGATTTGAAACAAGTATTGATATAAAAATTTCGGCATATATTCCAGAAAGCTTTATTGATGACGAAGAGCGTAAATTAGAGATTTACAAGAAAATTTCACACATCACAGGCGAAGAAGATTATAACGAAGTTTGGGAAGAAATTGAAGATAGATACGGCGATTTACCGCTTTCGGTTAAAAATTTGCTTGATATTTCCTACTTAAAAGCAACAGCTAATAAAACTGGTATAACATCTGTTATGCAAAAGGGCAATAATATTGTTTGTACATTTAAAAACGATGCAAATATTGATATAGAGAGGCTTATGCAGATTATAAAAGATAGCCGCAGCAAGATTTTATTAACATCAGGGCAAAACCCTTATATCACGTTTAAAAATGATGATGATGTGAGTGGCAAAATCCTTAGAAGTACAAACGAATTGCTTAAAAAAATAATAATGAAACATTTTTGACAAAATATTTACAAAATCAATAAATTATGTTAATATTTAATTAATATACTTTGAAATTTCAATGTACAACATTATCATAACAAAATGTAAGTTTAAACAAGGAGGACTCGTAATGGAACTATTTAAAACAATTACCCCAATCCACGAAATAGTGATGCCAACAGTTCATATCTGTTGCTCTATTTCAACGATGAATGTTCAATTAGTAGATATGTCTTCTTGGTATATAGGCAACCCAACGTGGGTTATGCGTTGTTTGCATTGTAATACCATTCATAGGTGGCTATAATGAAACAAATAACAGCTATAATTTGTTTGATTATTATGCTTATGAATACCTCATTGCATACACCTGCAAATGAAAGTATCGAGTATAGCATTGAATATAATAACATTCAATTTCAAATTTTTTACCCCACTCCATATAACATAGATGAATTTATAGCCTTGGTAAATGAGTTTGATTACCAGCGTTCGGTTGTTTTTAATCCCTACTGGGGCGGAAATGAATTTTTACACAATATAAATTCGGTATGTTTAATTACCGAAATTCCTATGGATTGTGGAAGAACTTTAGAAGAGATAATTAAAGAAGATTTTTATAATGATGATTTTTTCATGCCTATTGTTATGCCAGTATTTAACCAAAAAAACCTTGAAATGTTTTTTAGCCTTTCCCATGAAGAACAGGGTACTCTTTTATTAAAAGCAGGATACGAGTATTTTTATGAAAACATTAATAACTAAGTAATACTAGTTGCTAAACTATTAGAAACACTAACGAGATGTTAAAAAAGTGACTTAACAAAATAAGCTTAATTCGCCAAAAAATCAAATCTCAATAATAAAAAAAAATGCCCGAACGTTTGCCACACTGGTAAACATTCGGGCGTTTACTATTTTAAAACTTCCATTCTTAAAGTGCTAATCGGGCTACAATACCGTCGCAGTCATCATCATCTGTTTCTACAAAACCTTAATGATTTTTGTCAATCCATAATGACCATACTTCATACAATGTACCCTACTAAGGGTAGAAATAACGCTACTAATACTTATTTTGTGCAATTAAAGTCTTTTAAGTACCACGTTGGCAT
>WQZK01000205.1 GCA_009780765.1 Defluviitaleaceae bacterium | reverse complement strand
ATTATACTCTGTTACAGAAGTTCCTGCTGATGGCAGAAAGAAAAGGCAAAACACTGTTGAGGTTGACATGGCGAAAAAAATGTTTGAAGAAATTGCGCCAAAATATGCTGGCCGTAACGGTGGATACACAAGAATTATTAAATTAGGACCAAGAAAAGGCGATGCTGCTCCTATGGTTATAATTGAGTTAGTATAAGTAAATAATGTACCCTCTCCTTAGAGCTAGGAGAGGGATTTTATTGTATTTAAGTTTAAAAACAAAAAAGGGGTGCTAGAATATGTCTGCATGGTATATAGTGCTAAGGCTAAGTATAGCAGCTATACCATTTATAATTTTAGGAATTGTATTAGCTGTTATAAAGCATAGACAGATTTCAACGATTAAAAAGTTTAGTAGCTTTTATCTTAAAACTATAGAATTGAATAATAGATATAGTATCCTATTTCATGGATTACATAAGGAGCATAATATTCGCTTTATTTGCAATAGTTTGCAAAAATTTAAGAGCAATAATAATGAAAAATCAATAAACAACTATGTTGTTAAATGCGTAATGGAACAAGAGGAATCATGGAGAAATATATACAATAAAGGGCAAATTAATATAAACAATTTTAGTGAATATCTAAAAGAACATAATATTTTAAAAAATGATTTTGAAGGAAAAAGCTATGAAGAAATAAGGAAACAAGTAAGATTGTCTGAAAGTAAATATAAAAAATATGAAGATATAGTTTGTAAAAGTATTTTATTAGCCCCGACTATAAAAATAAATATAATTTGTGAAATTAAATATACATCTCCAGCAGGTCGAAATCATTATTCACAGAGGTGGATAATTGATATAAATGTTGTTTTCAATGAGATTGATAAAAGAAAAGAAAAAGAGGAAAGTGTAAAGCATCAAAGAGCATTAATGACACGCTCTAAGAGATATGATATATTAAAAAGAGATAACTTTGAATGTAAATTATGTGGTAGAAAAGCAGAAGATGGGATTGAGTTAGAAGTAGATCATATAATTCCTGTATCAAAAGGTGGAAAAACCGTGGGAAACAATTTGCAAACACTTTGTTATGACTGTAATCGAGGCAAAAAAGCGAAATTATAAATTAGATAACTAAAAACCCACATTTCTGTGGGTCTTTTTAGATCCATTCTGAAACTATATTTTGCTAAACTCAATACGATTCTCCACTAAGAATCTATTTCATTAAGCAAAAATTGGTTTCAGAGCAAGTCTTACTTTATGTTAAGCTTATTATTTAAGTGTACAAACTGCACCAGCTTCTTCAAGCTTAGCTTTAGCAGCATCTGCTTCTTCTTTAGTTGCACCTTCTTTAAGGATTTTAGGAGCACCTTCAACTAAGTCTTTAGCTTCTTTTAAGCCAAGGCCAGTGATTTCACGAACAACTTTGATAACTTTAATTTTATCAGAACCGAAGTTTGTAAGTTCGATATCAAACTCAGTTTTTTCTTCTGCTGCTTCTGCACCGCCGCCTGCACCAGGAGCTGCAAACACCATTCCAGCTGCTGCCGAAACACCAAACACCTCTTCTGCTTGTGTAACTAAATCGTTAAGCTCTAAAACTGTAAGCTCTTTTATAGCATTGATTATTTCTTCAATTGTTAACTTTGCCATTTTATATTCCTCCATTATTATTTATTATTCTACTGTTTCTTCTGAAGTTTCCGTTACTTCAGGAGTTTCAACTGTTTCTTGGGCAACTACTTCTTGGGCAGGAGCTTCTATAGCTTCTGCTACAGGCTCAGCCGTAACTTCAGGCGTAGCTTCTTCTGCAGGAGCAACTTCTCCGCCATTGTCTGCAATAGCTTTGATAACTCTTGCAAATGAAGACATAGGTGATTTGAAAGAACCCAAAAGTTTTGATAAAAGTTCTTCTCTTGAAGGGATTTTTGCAATTACCTCCATGCCCTTTGCATCATACATAACGCCATCAATAACGCCAGCTTTAAACTCAAGCTTAGGCATTTCTTTAAAGGCTTTTTCGATTATTTTTGCGGCAGTAGTAGCATCATCGTAAGAAAAAGCTACAGCCGAAGGGCCAGCCAAATGCTCGCATAAATCGCCAAATTCAGAATCTTTAAACGCAAAGTCCATCATGCTGTTTTTGTAAACTTTATAGCAAACATTAGCCTCTCTAAATCTTTTACGAAGAGCTGTATCTTGTGCAACAGTTAACCCTCTAGCGTCAACCAAAACTACAGATTTAGCATTTTCCATATTAGATTTAATTTCGTTTATAATCGTTTGTTTTAACTCGATTTTAGGCAATGTTTCGCACCTCCTTGTATGTTATTATAATAAAAAAAGCCGACTGCACAGACACACAGCGACTAAAAAATCGTTCGAGTCCTCGGCAGGGTTTACGCAGTTATACTAATTCCAATTAAACACTGTGTTTTCAGAGGGAAGTCGCGACTGCACTTGTGGTTTGCCTTGTAGGCAAACTGGCTTTGCCACTTTCGCATAGCGAAAGCACTTGGGGCGACGTTCTGACCGATAGAAAACTCAGATGTTTATTGAGAATTGGTATTAAGCACCTGCTGTCTTAGGCAGCTTTATTTAACTTGTTTATTATACATCATTTTGTGCCTATTGTCAACGCTTTTTATGAATATTTCTTATAGTTTTTTTCTTTTTTTGTGCTTGATTTTTAGGCTTAGGTTTAGAATTGTTGTTCACACCAAAAGAACGAGGTTTTATAAGGCAATTCTTGTCAAACCCTATTAAGTCTTCTCTATTCGCCTTTTTTAATGCTTCTTTAACCAGATTATAGTTTTGTGGCAGTTTATACTGAATCAATGCCCTTTGCATAGCCTTTTCATGTGGATTTTTTGGCACATAAACTTTTTGCATGGTTTTGGGGTCTAATTCTGTATAGTAAATGCAAGTAGAGTAGGTGCTTGGTGTTGGGTAAAAATCTTGCACTTGCTCGGGTGTGTATGAAGTACTCTTTAGATATTCGGCAAGCTCTATTGATGCTTGCAAGTCACTTCCGGGGTGGCTACTCATAAGATATGGCACAATAAACTGATTTTTGCCGAGTTTTTTATTAGTATCATTGTATTTTTTAACGAATTTTTCATACAAACTTTTTGATGGCTTGCCCATTTTTTCTAGAACTTTGTTAGAAGTATGCTCGGGTGCAACTTTAAGTTGGCCACTTACGTGATGCTTACAAAGCTCCGTAAAAAATTCATCGCTCTTATCGTGAAGCAAATAGTCAAACCTAATGCCAGAGCGAATAAAAACTTTTTTAATACCATCAAGCTCTCTAAGCTTTCTAAGGAGCTTTAAATAGTCTTTATGGTCTATATCTAGGTGTTTGCACGGCTCTGGAAATAAACATTTCTTATCTTTACAAGCACCATGAGTTAGTTGTTTTTTGCAAGCAGGTTTTCTGAAATTTGCTGTTGGGCCGCCAACATCATGAATATAGCCCTTAAAATCTGGTTCATAAATAAAGTTTTTCGCTTCGTTTAAAATGGATTCGTGGCTTCTGGCTTGTAAAATTCTGCCTTGATGGAAAGTTAATGCACAAAAATTACAACTACCAAAGCAACCTCTGTTTGAAATAATACTAAATTTAACCTCGGATATGGCAGGAACACCACCATCTTTCTCATAATCTGGGTGATAATTTCTTTGGTAATTTAGTGAATAAACTCGGTCTAGCTCACTTGTGGTGAGTGGCTCTGCAGGAGGGTTTT
>WQZK01000204.1 GCA_009780765.1 Defluviitaleaceae bacterium | reverse complement strand
TCAGAATCTATACTGCTTGAAGAAAATGTTCCGACAGATATGTATCAAGAATTTTTGAAAGACATTAATTCTGAAGTTGATAGGATGACGCTTATAGTAAACGACTTACTAACGCTTGTTAAGCTCGACCAGCGTTCTTTAGGGCTTAATATAAAAGAAGTTGAACTAAACAAAATAGTTGATGATATTATTAAAAGGCTTACTCCGCTTGCTTTGCAGCGTGAGCTTGAGCTTATATACGAAAATACTAAAGCCATTATAATAGAAGCAGACGAAATGAAGCTAAGCCTTGCAATTTCAAATCTTGTTGAAAACGCTATAAAATATACAAAAGAGGGTAGCGTTAAGGTTACGATAGATCAAGACCATCAGAATGCTTTTATAACGGTTAAAGATACAGGCATAGGCATAAGCGAAGAGGAGCAACAAAAGATTTTTACACGTTTTTACAGGGTAGACAAAGCAAGAGCAAGAGAGGCCGGAGGCACTGGGCTTGGTTTATCAATAACTCATTCTACTGTTTTATTACATGAGGGTAGCATTAGAGTTAATAGTAAAGACGGTGAAGGGGCTACATTTGTTGTTAGAATTCCTATACATCGCTAAAGAAAAGGAGCAAAATATATGCTAGATAAAGATAAAATTATAAATATTATTATAGCGGTTTTGGCGGTTTTGCTTCTTGTGGGTGCATATGTTATTTCTGTTTTTTCAAGCGAAAGTGCTAGGCTGGGCGAAAATTTTAGGCCAGTAACCATATATTTTGTAAATGCAGAAAGAAACAGCTTAGAACCTGAAACTAGGTATATAGAAAGGGGCTCTATGAGAGAAGAGGTTGAATCGGTTTTAATTGAGCTAATTTCAGGGCCTGTAAGTCCAAATCTTTTTAACTCTATACCAACCTATAATTTTGGAAGCCACGAATATAGCTTTATTTATGCAATTACAACGGTTGTTAGGGAAGAGTATGCCACAAGCTGTATTGTTGAGATATTTTTTTCTGATGAGTTTAACGAGTATTCACCAGCAGAAGTTTTGCTTTTAAAAAGTGCTTTAGTGTATTCTTTTACAGAGCTTGATTTTGTAGAATCTGTTAGGTTTTATGTTGGCGGTGAAGAACTAAGAAGGCGAAATGGCGAGCTTGTTGGTGCTATGAATAGGGAAAACGTTTATGTTAATGCAATTCTTTTAGACGATGTAACTTTTCAAACGATTACATTATACTTTGCTAAGGATTTTCCTAACGAATCAAGATTTTTCTTAGTTAGAGAAGAGCGTGAAGTAGAGGTTTCTAACCGCCCTATAGAACATGTGATTTTAGAAGAGCTTATAAAAGGGCCGCAAACACCGGGGCTTGTGTCTTTTATTCCAAGCGAAACACAAATAAACGATATCACCATATACGAAAGAGTTTTTTATATAGATCTAAACGATAGCTTCCTTTCAAGAATGTCTGTAGGTAACAGTGCAATTAGTGGCATTGAAACCTTTAATTTAGCGGTGTTTTCTATAGTAAATTCGCTTACAGAAATTTCTGAAATAAATTTAAGGCGTGTGCAGTTTTATATTGATGCACAAATTATAGAAGGTGTTTATGGTGGAGTTGATATAACCCAAATTATAGAAAGAAATGAAGATATAATAGGCGAATAATATGAAAAGACCAACTATTTTCTTTCTATTTTTCTTAATATTAGGCATTTTGGGCAGGTTTTTTATACAAAACAATATAGTAGTTTCTATGTATTTGATTTGTTGCGTTATTCTAGCTTTTTTAATATGCAAAAAATGTAATAAACAATATATAATTTCTTGTAGTTTATTTTTAGCTCTGGGGTTTGTTTTTTGTTCTTTAAGAATGGGGCCAAGAGATGAAAACGCTCAAAAAATTGCAGAATCTGGGCAAATTGCAACGATTGTGGGTGTTGTAACCGAAAGTGGCTACACCTCTTCTGGCAGAAGGCGGCTTGTTTTGCGGACAAGCTCTTTAGAATCACATTCATATGTAGCAAACAATCGCCTAAATATAGTAGTTTTTACAGATATAGAAGAAGAAATTTTGCCCGGTACAGAAGTACTGGTTAGGGGGCATCTTATATCACCTCAGCCACGTAGGAATTTAGGCGGATTTAATGAGTATTTGCATTACAAAGCCAGAAGGTTAGACTATAGAACCCAAAGCAATTTAATAGAAATAGGTGCTACAAATGTCAGGCTAAACACAATTTTTCACCACATACGTTACCGAATTTCTGAAACTTATGATAATCTTTTGCCTCCCATTGAGGCGGGAATTGCAAAATCGCTTGTTCTAGGAGATCGGTCAGATCTTGACGACGATATATTAAATTTATATAGAAACGCAGGAATATATCACCTCGTAGCAATATCTGGTTTACATATTTCTGTTATTGCAGCGGCACTTAAAAGGCTATTGTTAAAGCCTTTAGGCATCAGAAAATCTTTAATTATAACAACACTTTTTATAATTATGTACTGCATGTTTACAGGTGCGGCAGTTGCAACAGTTAGGGCAACGGCAATGCTTTTAATAGCAACGCTTTCGTTCTTTTTTATGAAAGAGTATGATATGAAATCTTCGGTTTCGCTAACGGCAATACTACTACTTTTATATGAACCGTTTTATATTTTTGATGTAGGCTTTCAGCTATCTTTTGGTTGTATTTTTGGGATATGTTATTTTAACGAACCGATTTATGCAAGAATTTCAAGCCTTTTTAGAGAGCGGTTTACGGGCATTGCGAAAAGCTTGGCTTTGTCCTTATCAATATCAGTTTTCACGCTTCCAATTTTTATTATGCACTTTAATCGTGTTCCGTTATATTCGAGCATAGTTAATTTACTTATTGTGCCAGTTGCATCGTTTGCTGTAATTTTAGCATTTATAATTGCCTTGGTCGGTATGGTTTTTCCGCAAATTGCAATGTTTTTTGCCGCGACGCTTTATTACATACTACAATATTTTGAGTTTGTGAGTCGAATTTTTTCAGCATTTCCAAGCTCACAAGTGCTGATTGCCACTCAGCCAGTTTTTATAAGTCTTTTTTACTATGTTGGCATTTTTTCGGTGGCTTTGAAACTTGGAACTAAGAGGTTTAGAAAAATTATAATTTCAAGCTTTTTTGTGATATTTTTTGTATGGAATATTCGTCCCACGCCATTTCAAATTACTATGCTTGATGTAGGGCAGGGTGATAGCTTTGTTATAGAGCATCGAAACGAGGTTATTTTTATCGATGGCGGTGGCTGGTTTGATAGGGAAATAGGGCAAAGCACAGGGGCGAGGGTTTTAGTGCCATATCTTGACTATAGAGGAATAAGAAACGTAGATGTTGCATTTATAACACACTTTGATAGAGATCACCACATGGGAATTTTTGAGCTTATAACCATGAAAAACGTTAGAACTGTTATAATTCCGACGATAGAAAACTTAGAAGACGAGTAT
This sequence comes from Defluviitaleaceae bacterium, assembly GCA_009780765.1. Classification (GTDB taxonomy): domain Bacteria; phylum Bacillota; class Clostridia; order Lachnospirales; family UBA5962; genus WQZK01. Next base: position 317 of record WQZK01000204.1, on the reverse strand, counting down.
TTTCAAACACTTGTAGAGCTTTGTAAGATTTATAATACTGAAATGGTATTTTTCTCGGCTGGTTCGGTTCTTGAAACTAGAGGTGGTGTTACATTTGAGGTGTTAAGTCCATTTGACAATAATCCTCTTTCAAGCGATAACGAAAATTCGCTTGTGCTGATGCTTCAGTACCAAGAATTTAGAATGTTATTTACAGCGGATGTTGGGCACCCAATGGAAAGGATTTTAATAGAGCAGGGGATAGACCTTTCTGCCCATGTTTTAAAAGCTGGGCATCATGGTTCACGCCATTCTTCTTCTATAGAATTTTTAGAAGC
>WQZK01000203.1 GCA_009780765.1 Defluviitaleaceae bacterium | reverse complement strand
TTTAAGTCTTTAATTATGCCTTCTTTGTCTTCATTTCTTAAAACATCTAAAAGCCTTTCCTTTTCCATTTGGTAGCTTTCTGCTATTCTTGTAATTTCTTCGTCTATTTCAGTTTCAGAAATATCAAAGTTTTCAGCCGAAGCCACAGCCTCTAAAGCAAGGCGGCCTTTAACTTGCGAGATAGCACCAGCACGGTAAACTTCTCTTAAAGACTCCATTGTTTGCCCAACATACTGCAAATAAACATCCATAGAAAGACCCTGCATGCGGATTTGGTTTGCAAAATCATTCACCATATTGTCGATTTGGTTTTCAAACATAACTTCAGGCACATCCATAACAGCATTTTCAATAAGCTTCGCAACAACATCGTTTTCTTTCTTTTGTGTAGATTGCTTTTCTTTGGCTAAAGTAAGCTTTGCCCTTATATCTGCTTTATATTCATCCAAAGTATCAAACTCTGAAACATCTGCCGCAAAATCGTCATTAATTTCAGGAAGTTCTTTAGATTTAATCGCATTAACTTTAACTTTAAAAACGGCTGGCTGGTTTGCTAATTCTTCTTTTCCGTAGTGTTCTGGGAAAGTTACATTTACATCAAACTCATCGCCAATATTTTTACCAATAATTTGCTCTTCAAACGTGTCAATAAAAGTTTTAGAGCCTATATTAAGCTCGTAATCTTCACCTTTGCCGCCTTCAAAAGGAACGCCATCAATAAATCCTTCAAAGTCGATTGTTGCAATATCGCCGTCTTTAACAGTTCTATCCGTAACTTCTGCAATTCTTGCATTTTTTTCAACTTCTTGGTTAATTTCTGTAAGAATTTCAATATCAGTAACTTCTACAGGCATACTTTCAAATTCTATGCCTTTGTAGTTAGAAATAGAAACTTCTGGCCTAACAAAAACAGTTGCTGTAACAACTGCACCATCTTCTACCGAAACATCTTCAACATCTATTTCAGGCCTTGAAACAGTGTCAAGCTTAAGCTCTTTAACAGCTGCATCGTAAGCTTCCGGTAAACAGTGGTTTATTGCATCTTCAAAAAATATTTCTTTGCCGTAAGTTGCTTCAATAAGTTTTCTAGGTACTTTGCCTTTTCTAAATCCCTGAACATGAAGGTTTGCCTTGTTTTTATTGTATGCTGCCTGCATACCTTCTTCAAATTTAACTGCATCAATTGCAAAAGTTAATTTAACTTGATTTTTGTCTACTACCTCAAATTTACTACTCATTTTATATATTTCCTCCCACAATAAATTAACGTTCTAAATATTTCTAACAACCCATTATAACATAATATAAAATTTATGTAAATAGTAAATAAAAAATAGACTTCTTGCTTAATTTTGATTTATGATTTATAATATTAGTTAGAGAAAAGAGGTCTACACATGGAAAAATTAAATTTTATAGCAACTAGCACGTTTGGGCTTGAAGCGATTGTTAAACGAGAGGCGGAAAGGCTTGGTTTTTCTGATATTTCTGTTCCTTATGATGGCAGAATAAATTTTAGCGGAAATTTGGAAACAATGGCAAAAGCTAATGTTTGGCTACGTTCGGCAGACAGGGTTTTGCTAAATTTAAAAGAATTTTACGCCTATACCTTTGACGAGCTTTTTGATACGACAAAAAGTTTGCCTTGGGAAGATTTGCTCCCGAAAGATGCAAATATAATTATAACGGCAAAATCGGTTAAATCTAAGCTTTTTAGCTTGTCGGACTGTCAGTCGATTGTTAAAAAGGCGATTGTAGAAAGGCTTAAAGCTAAATATAAAATCGAGTGGTTGCCTGAAACTGGTGCGACTTACAAAATTCAAGTAGGCATTTTGAAAGATTTGGTAACGCTAACTGTTGATACTAGCGGCACGGGGCTTCATAAAAGGGGTTATCGCCAAGCTTCGGTTAAAGCCCCAATAAAAGAAACTTTGGCGGCGGCTTTAATAGATTTAAGTTTTTATAGGCATGATAGGGTGCTTTTAGACCCATTTTGCGGAAGTGCAACAATACCTATAGAAGCGGCTATGATGGCGAAAAATATAGCTCCTGGAATGAATAGAGATTTTGTTGCAGAAACTTGGGGCAACTCTTTTAAAAAAGTTTTTGACGATGCAAGAGAAGAAGCAAAATCACTTATAAAACACGATATATCACCAGAAATTTACGCATCAGATTTAGACCCTATTGCAATAAATACTGCAAAATACAACTCAAAACTTGCAAATGTTGCTGATTATATAAAATTTAATGCAAGAAGCTATGAAGATGCTCATTTTAGCGGCGATTATGGCATAATGATTGCTAATCCGCCTTATGGCGAAAGGGTTGGCGAAAGTGAAGATGTTTTAAATCTAGCCAAAGGGCTTGGTGAGCTTTATAAAAAAAATCCAACTTGGTCTTTTTATGTTATAACTTCTGATGCTGGATTTGAAAAGCAGTTTGGCAAAAAATCCGATAAAAACAGGAAATTATTTAATGGGATGTTGCAGACTTATTATTACCAATATCTTGGGCCTAAGAAGCCGAGAGAAGGGAAATAAGCCATGCAAAAATTGGTATCAAGATTTATAGAAAAGTACAAACTGCACACTAGTGCAGAAATAAGATATATTGATTTAGTTTCAGAAATTGGCGAACTTGGGGGTGAAATAGCTAAAAGTACCGACTATGGTAAAAAGGAACTCATGAAAAATGAGAAAATACAAGACGAAATAGGCGATTGTTTATTTTCTCTACTAGCTCTTTTTGAAGAATTTGGTATAGATGCAGAAGAGGCACTTAAAAACGCAATTTGTAAATATGAAAATAGGTTTAAGGAGTAATTGATATGACAATAAATGAAAAATTAACAAAATTAAGAGGTTTAATGCAACAAAATGGTGTTGATACATACATCATCACAAAGAACGACCCGCATGGTTCGGAATACGCAAAAGCATACTGGAGTGGAGTTAAGTTTATTTCAGGTTTTACGGCTTCTATGGCGAATGTAGTAGTAACTTTAGACCGTGCTATAGTTTGGACAGATAGCAGATACACAATTCAAGCGGAAATAGAGCTTGGTGGCACAGAATTTGAAACTTTTAATATTGCCGACCCTGAAAATGGAAATTTATTAGATTTCGTAGCTAAAAACACAAAATCTGGCGGAACTATTGGGTTTGATTCGAGAACTCTTTTAGCGAGAACAGTTTTAGATTTAAAATCTAAAATAGGTGATAGCGGTATAAAATTAAATCCAAACTTAGATTTACTTGGTGAAATTTGGGAAAACAAACCAGTGCCAACATCTGACAAGGTTTTTGAGCACGAATTAAAATATTGCGGCGTTTCAAGAGCTGAAAAAATTGCTAACGTAAGAGAGCAAATTAAGGCTAAAAATGGCGATGTTTACGTTATTTCTTCGCTTGACGATATTGCGTGGCTGTTTAATTTAAGATGCAATGATGCTGATAGCAACACAACATTTGAAAGCTATGCCTTTGTTTCGGAAGGGAAGGTTGCTTTGTTTGCACATCCTCAAAAAATTGCGGATGTTAAGAGTATGCTTGAAAACGAGGGTATTGATGTTTTAGCATATAACGATGCAAAAGCCTATATTTCAAATGAAATTAAGGGTAAAACTGTTTTAATTGCTCCTAGCAAAACATGTTATAATTTGTATGAAGCACTAGAAAGTTCAAAAATTGTTGAATTAGACTTTGATATAACAACAAAAATGAAAGCCGTTAAAAACTCTGTAGAAATAGAAAACGCCAGAAATGCACATCTAAAAGATGGCATAAGTGTTACTC
>WQZK01000202.1 GCA_009780765.1 Defluviitaleaceae bacterium | reverse complement strand
CACAACGGTAAACGCCAATAAAATGCAAAGAACATGGATTGCCACGCCTCTTCGAGGCTCGCAATGACAATATTCGGCTTATTTCTAAATTTCAGAACAACTCTAATTTCCGACACTTAAAGTATATCCAATAAAAAAATCGCACAAAGTACGATTTTTTTATGTTTTCATAAAGGCGACAAAGTCGCTAAAAATCGCAAGAATCAGGATTTTTGCGAAAAGCAGTAGGCGAGAGCAAGCGTGGCTTTGCCACGTGCAGTTCGAGCCATTGCTTTAAAAGTTGCGGTATAGCCCTACAACCTTACCAATAATTTTAACATCATCAACGATTATTGGCTCAAACAACGGGTTTTCGGCTTGGAGCTTAATTTTTTTGCCGTCTTTAAAAAACCTCTTAATAGTTGCTTCTTCTTCTAGAAGAGCCAAAACAATATCGCCGTTTGTAGCTGTTTGTTGTTCTTTTATTAGCACCAAGTCTTTGTCACAAATGCCAGCTTCTATCATACTTTCGCCCGAAACTCTAAGCATAAAGCACCTGCTATTTCCAACCATACTAGTAGGCATTGGGAAAACTTCTTCATATTCTTCTTGTGCAAAAATTGGTACACCAGCCGTAACCTTGCCTAAAACTGGTACATTTACAGTTTCATTTAAGCTACTGTTTCCGTAAAAGCCTGGCTCTAAAATTTTTAACGAGCGATTTTTAGATTTAAAACGCTGAATATATCCTCTTTTTTCTAAATTCTCTAAATATAAATGAGCCGACGAAGTAGATTTAAGCCCCATTTGTGCACATATTTCACGAATTGAGGGCGGGCAGCCGGTATTCCTAATTTCCTGTTTCAAATAATCAAGCACTGCTTGTTGCTTTTTTGTAATTTGCTTAGCCATGTGTGCCACTCCTCTTTTCTTTTAATTATATCACACAATTAAAAAAATTTCAACAAGTAGTTTACATTTGAAAAAATATGATGTAGAATAAGAGCATGGACTATAAAAAAATTACATTCGACCAAGCATTTTCAATGATGCAAGAGCTAAAAATAAAAAACGGAAAATTTGCGTTTATAGACATAAGAAGGCCCGATGAGTTTGCCGCTGGGCATATTAATGGTGCGATTTTGTTGCCTGTTTATGAAATTTTTGAGAAGATGGAAGAAATTTTTCCCGATAAAAACATACCAGTTTTTATTTATTGCAGAACAGGCAGGCGAACTATTGCAGGTTCTTTAATACTTATAGATATGGGCTACGATGTTTATGATGTTGGCGGGATTTACGATTTGCCTAAGGATTTCGAATTCTGTACTATAATTAAATAGACTAAATTTTTTTTGTAATTAACCTATTGACATTTCCCCCACGGAATGGTTTATACTTACTTTTAGAGAGGAGGGTGAACCATGCTAAGAATTGGCAAAGTGGCAAAAACATACGGCATTTCCAACCGCACATTAAGGTATTGGGAAGATGTGGGCGTATTGAGAAGTACAAGAGCAGAAAATGGGTACAGATACTATGATAATGAGAATGTAGTTCGAATTAACCAAATCGTTCTATTGCGAAAACTCAAAATGCCTATTGCGGATATTGAGCGGATTTTTATTGCTGATAGTTACGATGTAGCTATAGATACATTAACAAGCTATCTTGCAAACTTGAAACACAGTGCCGCTGTATATAATTCGCTTGCTATCATAGTTGAAAATCTTTTAGGGGAAATTAAGAACAGCCAGAGCATTGAAGAAATGTTTTGGCACATTGAAACGCAAAGCAAAGCCATTACCGCCGAGCATGAGTTGGCACCCCAAACTCAACTCTCTGAAAGGACGGTAGTTGTGAAACATCTAAAAAACACGGAGCAACTAAAAAATGTAAGAATTGTGGAGCTTCCGCCAATGACGGTTGCATCATACTGTGCCATAAGCGAAACACCGGAGATAGACTGTGCTAAAGTATTTGACAAGTTTGTATTAGAAAATAACCTACACAAACGAAGTGGACACCGCAGTTTTGGGTTTAATAATCCAGAGCCTTCTGAAGATAGCACGATATATGGGTATGAATTATGGGTTACAATACCCGAAGATTTTGAACCACCTATGCCGTTTATTAAAAAGCAATTTAGCGGTGGTATGTATGCTTCCATATCTGCACAACTTAATGAAATAGGTGAACGCTGGGAATCGCTATATGAGTGGTCTACACAAAATGAAAAATATGAGGGCGATTTTCTTCTTCAATGGTTTGAGGAACAAGTAATGGACTATGAAACTTTTATGTCTGAACAAGTACCCGACAGCGAAAAGCAACTCGATTTATTGCTACCCATCAAGCTTAAAAAGTGATGAAGAAATCAATAGCTCTGAAGTTATACCGCCACAGGTTAAAAATTGTGGCGGTATAATTATTGTAAAATCCCAGTCAAAAAAGTTCACCTTGTTAACAACTCAAAAGAGTGCTTTTTTGAATAGGTTGAAGAATATGCACTTAGCCTATCACATAAGGATTGTTATTTTTCTCGTATTTTATACTGGTTTCGCTATTATGACCAGGATAGCACAAAACATCATCAGGAAGAGCTAAAAGCTCCTTTTTTATTGAATTTATAAGGCTTTGATGGTTAGAACCTGGAAAATCTGAACGCCCGATAGAAGCTCTGAAAAGTGTATCGCCTGTAAATAAAAGTTTGTTTTCTTCATCATAAAAACAAGCACCGCCCGGCGTATGGCCTGGTGTGTGGATTACTTTTAGTTTACCGTTTCCAACCGCAATAATTTCGCCATTTTTAAGAAGCTTGTCAGGCATTAAGGAAATTGGTGGATTTAAACCAAATGGTTTTGAAAGATTTTTGTTTGGGTCTAGCACTAAATCGCCGTCTAACTCGTGGATACATAGAGGTGCAGAAGTTTTTGCACGTACCTCTTCAACTGCTCCAATATGGTCAAAATGGCCATGTGTTAAAAGAATTGCGGTTAAATTTAGTTCATTATCTTCTATAAATTTCATAAGTAAACTAGCATCGCCGCCGGGATCTATCAAAACGGCGTGCTTTGTTTCTTCGTCGTAATAAAAATATGCGTTTACAAGCATTGTAGAAACTTCTAGCTTTTTTATTTTCATATTATTCTCCAATCATATCTTTAGCAAATTGTTTGATTTTCTCGGCATCTATAGTATTTTTATAATCTTTGCTTTTTGTAACTGCTTTGATTATAAAGCGTTCTAAAGCGTTCATTTTTTGCGGATCTGTAATGGCACCTAAAGCAGCCTTTGCTTTTGCGATTTGTAAAACTTTTGCATCAAAATTTTTTTCAAAATAGGTGTTGCACTCTTCCTCTTTTGCAGACATTGCAGATAAAAATAGCCCTACCCTTTTTTGGCACAGCGTATTGGCGTTTTCGGCCACAAACTTCTTAGCCTCTTTGCGAGCAGAGCCTGCATAAATAGAGCTGCCGATAATAATACAATCAAACTCCTGAATATTAGGAACTTTGCCCTCTTTCAAGTCGCAAAGCGTTGAATTTTGTATATTTTCTGAAATATGCTGTGCAATTTTTGCAGTTGCACCGTGCTTTGTTGCGTAAACAATTAGTGTTTTCATTCGAAGTCCTTTCCTTAGATAACTATATACGATTAATTTCCGAAACACCTTTGATTGAAAGGATTTTCGTGATAATTTTATCAAGCTGTTCTTTTCCGTTTATTTCAACAGTAACATCAAAAATGGCAGAATTTTTACCAGAGCGTGCATTCATATTTTTAACAGAAATTTTTGAATCACTAAATGCTTTAGAAATATCCAAAAGAAGATTCATACGCTCT
>WQZK01000201.1 GCA_009780765.1 Defluviitaleaceae bacterium | reverse complement strand
CAAGCAAGTGTATTTTTTGACCCGTCATAATACTAACCGAGTTAAACAAGGCATTTTGAACGGTTCCTTTAAAAATATCGCCCGTCATAAACTTTGTTGGTGGCATATATTTTAAAGGAGCATTTGGGAAAATTTCTCTAGCCATTTGTGCCTGTGCAAGCTCGTACAAAAAGCCATTTTTAACATCTGGCGAAATTTCAAAAGCATGCCCTAAGCCCATCTGCTCTTCTGGAAGGCCTGCTATAAGAGCAAATTGCTCGTTTAAAAACTGGCTAGTTAGAACTGTGTGTGCTTCTTCAACCGCATCGGCCGTAGTTAAATAATTATCTTCGCCCGTGTTTATAATAATGCCTGCAAAACCATTGATAACTCTTGAAAAATATTGGTCAACAATTGTGCGTTTCATGTTAATATCTCTAAATAATATGCCGTAAAGAGCATCGTTAAGCATAACATCTAGCCTTTCCATTGCTCCCATTGCGGCAATTTCAGGCATACAAAGCCCTGAAGCATAGTTGCAAAGGCGTATGTACCTGCCAACTTCTTCGCCTGCTTTATCTAAAGCCTCACGCATAAGCCTAAAGTTTTCTTGCGTGGCGTAAGTTCCGCCAAAGCCCTCGGTTGTTGCACCATATGGCACATAATCAAGTAAACTCTGCCCTGTTGTGCGGATAACAGCAATAATATCTGCCCCTTGTTTAACGCAGGCAACTGCTTGCGTAATATCCTCATAAATATTTCCTGTCGCAACTATAACATATAGATATGGCTCTGTTTTATCTCCAAATTTATCTAGAAATTCTGAGCGTTTTTGGCGATTTAGACGGATTTTTTCAACCGAAGCTTTTGCCACTTTATTTATTTCTAAATGAATTTGATCTATATCGCCGATAGGTAAGTCTTTAAGGTTAATTTCGCCTATACTAATTTTTTCAGCAATCTCTTGAGGCGTAAAACCTGTAGATACCATAGCATTGCCAAGAATTAATGTCACACCACTGCCTAGAAGTCCATTTTTTGTTAAATGCTCTACAACAATGTTTGGAAGCGGCACACCTACCTCATCTACCCCGTCAATCCCTAAAAGGCGGCACACAGTACGCTCTATGGCAACTGTTGTATGCTGGTTTATAAAATTTTGAGTATCTTCCGCAATACTTTTTGCTAATTTTCTAGCAAGAACTATTTTTTCTTTATCCAAATTTAATTTTGTAGTCAAAATCAATAATTCTCCTTTCAACTTTTATTGTGTCATTGCTACTCTTATTGCATTAATAAATGCTTGTCTGTTATTTTCGATTGCAGCAATACTGCTTCTTCTTTCTGGTGTTATGGTGCAGAACATAAATAAACCATCACCATCATCAAAAAAGTTAAAGCTTCTTTCAAGAGTGAAGTATCTAAGTCCCATGTTTTCGTTGTATGCAATGCCTATGTATTCACTAATTAATGTCCAGTTTGTGCTTTTAAGATTTATTATTATAGCTAATGTGTCACCACCTAAATCTTCAATGTCAACGCTTATAATAGGGCTATCAAGACCCCAATTTGCAATTGCCTCATCTAGCAAGGCAAAAAATTCTTCATCCTCTTCAGGTTCTTCGATGCCTAAAAGTTCAAATTCGTTCAAAACAGTTATATCAGCGGCCTCATACCAAATTGAAAAAATAGCTTCTTTGATGAATTCAGCGTCTAAACTAAGCATTAAATCAATAACGTATTCTTCTTCTTCAAAAATAGATTGAGGCAGTAAAATTTGTTCAAACCCGTATCTCGCATTATATTGAAGCTCTGCAATGCCATCATTCCCGTATCCGTATAAGGCACCACGAGAAGGATCTCTTACAGGTCTTGAAGATGGAACAGGCGTTGTAGGAGGCGTTGTTGTTTGTGGGGCTTCCTCTTTCGATTCTATTGTTACTATTCTAGTTATTTCATCCCAAAAAACATCGGCATCTAACCCTTCTGCAACTGCACGAGCAGGAACAAGAGTTCTGCCATCAACCAAAAACGGAGCAACATCTAGCTCTATTTCTTTGTCATCTAGCAACATAATTTTACTGTTAACCTGCATTATAACAACTGTGTCGCCTTTTGTTGCAGTTACGGTTTGGGTATCTTCATCCCAGTTAATTTCTGCTCCAAGTGCTTCGAATATACGGCGCATAGGAACCATAGTTCTGCCATCTACTAGTTGTGGCGAAACATCAAACGCAAGCTCCTCGCCGTTTAACAAAACCTTAATATCGCTTTGTGCCGTAATAGTTGCCGAAAAAGCACCAAATAAAAAGACAAAAGTTAATAAAATTGCAAATAATTTTTTTGTGTTCATATTAATTCTCCAAACCCTTTCTTAGATAAATCTTACAGCCGTACCTGAAGCCAAAACGCAATTAGAGCTACCGCCACCAAAAGAATACCTTATATTTATAATAGCATCGGCGTGAAGCTTTTTAGCCTCTTCAATCATTTCGGCATTAGCACGAGTTGCCGCTTTTTGCAAGTTTACACCAAACGCAAGCATTCCCCAGCCGTTTACAACTTCAAGTGTTTGTACTTTTCTATCTGTAATAAAATCTGTGTTTACTAAAATCATAATTTTCTACTCCTTTTCTACCATCGACGTACACGCAGGACATCTTGTTGCATCTTTATTCAATTCGGTCATACAATAAGGGCAGCTGCGTTTTTCACGGCGGTGCTTCGACCTGCGGACGGATAAACCGCCCTTGTTCTCATAGCAAATTGCTTTTCAATCAGTATCATCTATCAGTCAAAATGCGAAGCCGCTATAGCGTTTCGCTTCCTTCTGATGATACTGTTTCAAAGTGAATTTGCTATAGCTGCCACCTTTTCGATGAAATGTCTTTGTCATTTCATCGAGTTATGCGAGCTAAGGCTCGCTAAAATGTGATATTTACTACTACGCTTTTTCTATCATTGATGTACACGCAGGACATCTTGTTGCATCTTTATTCAATTCGGTCATACAATAAGGGCAGCTACGTTTTTCTTTTGCTTTTTCTGCCTTTTTTGCTTTAGATTCCTTGCTCTCGCACGTTTCAAGCAGCTTGTTCATCGCTCTAACAATCAAAAACACAACAAATGCCAAAATAATAAAATTTATAATTGATGTTATAAACGCACCATAACGCAAGTTAATACCTAGCACATTAAGCTCAAGCGTATCAAAATTTTGTCCACCAAAAAGCCCAATGATAGGCGAAAGAATATTTTCCGATAAAGATGAAACAACATCTTGAAAAGCAACGCCTATCATCATACCAACGGCTAAACTCATAACATTTCCTCTTAGGGCAAATTCTCTAAATTCTTTAAAAAACTTTTTCATATTTAAAGTAACTCCTTAATAAGTGCCTATATAATTTTCTTTTTACCAAAGTATTGTGTTAATATCAAAACTAAGGCAATAGATGCAAATATTCCATCTTTAATCCCAAAAGGAAACATCAGCATCATAAGTGATAACGTAAGTATGCAATTTATCAAAGACAATGCAAGGCCCAAACAAGATTTTTAAAAAGCCCTATACCACCTATCAGCCTTAATACTCCTACGTATTATCATAAGAATAGCAGATATTTCATACTTTCTCATTTGTATATGCTCCTACTCATTACGCTTTTTACGAGATAAGTCCTTAGGTTCTAAAGCTAATTGCTGATTATTCATAAGTGCCGCAATTCCCTCATACTTAACCTCTTTTTTACCCAAGCAAACATCACACTTGCAGTTATTTTCGTAAGTTGTTGGCTCTGTATACGTTGTAATAACACCCTCGTAATTACGAAGAATAACCTTATGTGCT
>WQZK01000200.1 GCA_009780765.1 Defluviitaleaceae bacterium | reverse complement strand
CACACTTGGCCTGGTGGCACCCAATACATGGAATCATGGATCGTTGGCCCAGTAAGTATGCAAGCTCAAGCCACAAACCTTATCTGGGATGGCATCAAAGTAGATATAGTAAGCGAAGACATAGCCGCACAGATAAATCAAATTTCGAGCGACGCAAATGAACTAACTATTAGGATTACAACCACGTATGACAATGGGCGTGTTGTATATATCGAAGAAACTTTTACAATCGAAAACAACATCTCTGACGTATTCCAGATTGATCAGTTCAGAGTGTTTGCTGAGATACAAGATGATGCCCAAATCCACGAAATTCGTATTGTTAATACTAAAGTAGACAGCGTAGCAATAGAAGGTGAGGGCTTCAGAGCCATGTTCATGGGGGGACACTTTAACCTTAACAGCAGCCATAGCTCCACAAAATGCAGATATTCAAAAAGTAACTTGGTCATCAAACAATCCAGCCATAGCAGCAGTAAATGATGATGGCGTTGTATCAGGTGTATCTGTAGGCAGTACAACCATAACTGCAACAGCAATTGATGGAGGATTTGTTGCAAGAGTTAATATAACTGTAGTGGAGGCACCGCAGTATGCTCTGCAACCTCCAGCATTATCTCCAGACCCAACAGATCCAGCTGCAACTACAGGTACTACTGTTCCAGTTGACCCTGATGCCCCAGTACAACCATCAGACCTATGGACACCGGGCTTCACTCCGTCATCTGTGCCACTAACATTTGACGATGTAGACGAAAATGCATGGTACTTTGAAAGTGTAAATAAAGTAGCTTCAGCAGGCCTATTTGTAGGTACGCAATATGGAAACTTCGAGCCTAACGCTCAAATGACAAGGGCAATGTTTGCACAAGTTCTTGCAAATCTTGACGGTGCTAATACAGCAGATTTTGCAGAATTACTAGGTAGCTTTAGAGACGTATTACCTAACGCTTGGTACTTTGAAGCAGTTGAATGGGCAGCAAGCCATGGTATAATAACAGGTTTTGGAGATGGCAACTTTGCTCCTAATAACGCTATTAATCGTGAACAGATGGCCGCTATGTTGTTTAGGTTTATCAATGTAATGGGCATAGAACTCCCTGTAAGTCATACTATAGTACAATTTACAGATCAAAGCAGCATCTCTTCATGGGCAGTAGAAGATGTGGCAGCAATGCAAGCGATAGGATTGATAACAGGAAGGCCTGATGGTAGCTTTGACCCACAAGCAACCGCATCACGTGCAGAAGTGGCAACTATTTTTGCTCGTTTCTTAGCTTTGATTGAGTAACCCTTACTGGTTGATTATTTAAACGAATTTTACAATAATTTCAACAAAACAGCCGCTGCAATATAGTGGCTGTTTTTATGGTTGCTTTTAGATTATTTTTTAATTTTTATTATAGTTTCTAGTAAAATGAGGTTTATCATAAAAGACAAAGAAACAATCCAATATAAAAAATACTAGATTGCTTCTTTATAGCAAATACTAGGAAATAAAAGTTAATTATTCCACTCATATTCTCCGTTTTCTTTTAAACCATAGGCATCAGCAAAAGAGATTTTCCATGGAGATTTAGGTATTTCTGTAATGTTGATTTTGTTTTTTATAAGAGACTGCCAAAATCCGCTACGAGATATATCACCTTGAAGAATTATGCCAACTGGTACGCCACCGTTTAACACAACTTTCTTGTAGCCCTCTTTGTCCTCTCTAACATCTATAGTATCTCCATCAGTTTCAATTTCAATAAACTTGCCAACAGAAAGAGATGCAACGCCAAAAAAGTTTACTGTGTTTTTTTGCGGATAATTTTTATCGTAAACAGTTTTGATATTGCACATATTTAGCCCAGCAACTTGGCCCTGCTCCACAGCACTTGGCCAACTTTCTGAAAACGCAGAGGCATCGCCTGCAACAAATACATTTTCATCACCCACGCTTAAAAATTTGTTTATTTCAGTGCTAGGCAAGAGAGAGTTTTCAGGTTTAACGCCAGCCGCTACTATCAGTAAATCGCAGGGGATTTCCTCATTTTCGTTTAAAGTTACTGACATAACGCTTTCATTAACGTCACTTTGTACACTGCTAACTTTAGCACCAAAACGGAAAGTGCAACCAACCTCTTCAAACTTAGTTTGATATGTTTTTGCTGCACGAGGGTCTAAATTAGCAGATAAAACACAGTTTGCCATATCAACAACTACTGGTTTTTTGCCCATTTCTAGTAGCCCATAAGCCGCATCTAACCCAACAAGTCCTGCACCTATAATTACAATGTTTTTTGCTGTTTGTGCTTTTTCGCGGATTGCTTTAGCATCGTATAAATCACGAAGCCCGTATACAGAATCAGAAGCCTTAAGCCCCTTAATAGGCGGAAAAGCACTTTTTGCACCTGTTGCTATTAGTAGTTTATCGTATGTTTCATTTGTGTCATTGTAGTATATAATTTTGTTTTTTATATCAATTTTAGTAACGGTTGTGCTAGGTTTCCATGTAATTTTATTCTTTTCAAAAAAATCGGAAGGAATAAACGAAAGTGCCTCTACATTACGCTTGCCGCCAATAAACTTATGTAGCATACAACGAGAATGAACAGCAGCATCTTTAGAAAGCATAACAATTTCATCGCTTGGGCGATTTTTTCGTATAGTTTCAGCCGCAGAAATTCCAGCGGCACCAACACCAATTATAACATGCTTCATGCTTTCACCTCTTTCACATGAATTGCACCAGTAGGACAGTTTTTAACGCACTGCGGGCCATCATCTTTATGAATACAGAAATTGCATTTTACTATAAAATTGCCAGTAGCTCTATCAGGCTTTAAAACACCAAACGGGCAGTTCATAACGCACATAAAGCATTGGCCGCATTTATCAGGGTCATAAATAACATGGCCTGATTCTATATCTTTCGTCATCGCACCGCTCATGCAACTTTTAACGCATGAAGGGTTAGCACAATGCCTACAAAATAGTGGCTTATATTTTTTTTGCGAATCAGTAAGTATAATATTTCTTGATTCGTGCTTAGGGTCTTGAAGATTTAAGGTGTGTATGCCACCATCGTCTGGCCTATGTGATTGTATACAGGCGATAGAGCAACTTTTACAGCCCATGCATTTGTTGGCATCAATTAAAATTCGTTTCATTTGCACTCCTCCTTATACCAAATTTAAGCCTTTACGTTTTTGAATGATGATATTTTCTAGCATAATGGCTGATTCTTGTGCATTATCGTTTATTAAAACCTGGCCACCAGTTATATCAAGCATTGCATTGCATAAAACTTCTACAGCTACAGGGCTACCGCTAATAAACGGAGGTAATCCAAGATGCAAAGGTAACCCAAGGGCAAGGCCAAAAACACCATCTGCTAAAGCTTGCTCTTCAAGCCATTGCGGTGCAGAAAGTACAAGCGGAAGCTGTGGAATATCTATGTTTAAGGCTTCTGCGAGTTCTCCTGCTATAAGCTCTAAACGTCCAATTGCAAGACATGGGCCAAAATTTAAAACAGGAGGAATTCCTAGTTTTTGGCATACTGCTTTAAGGCTATCGCCTGCAAGATTTGCGGCTTCAGGGGTCATTAGTCCGCAGTTTTCAATACCACCAGAAGAACATCCGGCTGTTAGCACAAGTATATCTTTTTTGATAAGCTCTTCTGTAAGTTTTACAGTTAAAACATCGTGCCCTTCGCCAGTTAAATTAGAGCAACCCACAACAGCGGCAATGCCTTTAATTTGCCCACTTGCGATAAGCTCTATAAGCGGCATCCAAGTATCGCCTAAAAAGTTTTTAAGAGATGTTTCGCTAAGGCCTGTGAGAGT
>WQZK01000199.1 GCA_009780765.1 Defluviitaleaceae bacterium | reverse complement strand
GATTCAAAGAATAGCTTGTGTGCTTCTGGTAATTTTTCTTTTACATCTAGCATATTAAACATTTCGCCTAAAGAAATCATATGTTTGTTTTCGATGTACGAGGCATTCCAGTTTAAAATCGGTATCTCATTGCCACTTAGGGTGTGTAGAAAATAGCCCTCAAACCTTGCACCACTAAACCTAGAGTTACTCTTTAATATTGGAGATGGAGGTAAACTAGGAGTAGAATTAACTCTACGTTTAAATAAAATATAAATAATTAATATTATAATAAAAATTGCACTAATTGTGATAATAGCACTTTGATAGTAAACCCAAAATGGTACAACTTCAAAAACAATTTCTGCAACAAGCGAGCCACCTCTTGCATCGCTTATAAATATAGAAACATTATGATTTCCATCAATGCTTGGGGTTATTATTAGCGTACTATTTTCTATTCTAGCACCTAAATCGAAACTACTTGAAATAAGTGAAAATGAAAGTAAAGCTCCGTCAGGATGTTCAAAATAATCATTTAAGTTGTATTTTAAATCTCTGCCTTGTCTTCGTATAACTCCCCCAAGTTCCTCAGTTTCAATTGGTGGAGTGGTGTTAAATAAAACTTCTACCTCTGTTCCAAAAGTGTCAAAAAAATCACCAAATACATTAACCCTAAGAGTTGCAGGTATAGGATTTTCGTTGTTATAAATCAATCTAAATTCTGTGCCTGTGTTTTCCATAGGAATTGTTGCAATTTCATTCGTTAGCAAATTTGTGATAACTAAGTTAGCACGAAGCCCAGCATAGAAAGCACTATCTGTTAAAGTTTCACCAGTTCTAGGGTTGTGAAGTCTTGCAGAAATTGGTATTTTCAAAGCTGATAACCCTTCAGATACTACAAGAGTTGGAATAATATAAGTAAAATCTAACACATTGATTATAATTTCTTCAGAAATGTTTGAAATAAAATCTATCGTAATGCTTTCATCGCTAAAGTTTTCAAGCTTAATCGCCGAATAGTTGGAAGAAGCTACAACATTGTCAAAGTTTGTAATAGTAAAGTCCGAATTAGAAGAATGCCTAATAATAATATTAGTTTCTTCGCTAAAAATGATAGATTTGTCTAGTGTTATGCTTTGGTATTCGTTGCTAGTTGTAATAATCTCCCTATGTCTAACACGCGTGCCTGTTATATCAAAAAATATATCTTCAAATAATCCCAAAATTTCACTAGGGTCATTTGCTATATGCTTTCTTCCATTTGTGTTTTCTACAAGTCTGGTTAAGTAATTGTTATCTATATCGCCATGAAAATTAACCCCAATTGCATAAATAGGTGCTTCGATTCGTAGCGATTTTTCAATCGCCCAGCGTTCATCAGCAAGCGAATCTGCAACCGAACGACCAGCTCCACTAAATTCTAAATCTAACTGCCCATCAGAAATCAAAACAACAGAAGCGTTGTAACCTGTTGTATCGCCTAGCATTTCTATGGCGTAATGAACACCTAAACCTATATCGCTTTGCCCACCTCTTCGTATCGCATCAATTCCTGCCTTAATTTCATTGCGGGCATATTCCGTTTCGATAGACGAAACATGCCAAACATCAACTATATCATCAGTAAAAGTTACAAAGCCTATTTCCGTATTTCTAGAATACATTGCATCCACAAATATTTTAATAAATTCGTTTATAGCCGTATTAACTTCAGCATTATTCATACTATTTGATATATCAATTGCAAAAACGATTCTATTAGGCATCATACCATTTGCACTATTAGCACTAACACTCAAAGTTAAAGACGAAATCATTATCATCATCGCCAAAAACACTCTAAAAACCCTTATTTTCCTCATATGTCCTGCTCCTTAATAATAATATAACACAGAAACTACCCTCAAAAGTCTCAAATTTGTCTCAAGTCTTTTCCATATTTTAGTCTAAAATAATCTTTTTATCTGCAACTCGTCTACGTTTAAGACCAGAATTTTCACGCTTTATAACTTTTAAAACTTCAACCAAACTATCGTGAAGTTCTTCGTTTGATGATGGTTTAAGCTCCTCCTCTAGTTTATAAGCTATGTAATTAAGAATCACATCACGCTCAACACGCCCACTATTTAAAGCCATCATACAAAAATTTATATCCATAACATTTTGCGTTCTTGTTTCTAATGCCTCTTTTGCAAAATACTTCAAAATCAAGTGCGATAGTGTTGGCTCTTTATATCCTGCATATAACACATGCACAACATTAATCGTGTTATACTCTGTAGTAAAATCATACAAATCCTGATAATCGCTCCGTAAATACGCACCAGCTTTTAGCTTAAACCGCCCAATTTCTATTTGATTTTCTTTAATCTCTAAATCTTTGTCGATTGTAATTTCCATGAGCCTAGTTTTGTAGTCTTTGTCTTTTTTTTCGTCATAGAAATTAAGCTTTATCAAAACTTCTATCTCCGTTACGCCATAATCTATTGTAGGTGTATTGTTTATTACATAAAGCTCGCCTTTATATTTAACAATTCCTTTTGAAAATGTTATTATTTCCTTATCAATTTGAGGGGTAAGCCCGCAAACAATTCCATCTGATAAATCTTCGCTGTAAACATCCAAAACATCCCGTGGGAAATCCCGCAAATTTTCAAGCGTCTGTATTTTTAGTATTCTATCTCTGTTAAAATATGGGTATATTATTTCGTGCATGTCTTGCAAATCCTTCCTTTCGCTTTACATTTTAAGTGAGCTTTATACTAATTCCAATCAAACACTGGTATTTTTAGAGAGAAGTCGCCGACTGCGCTTGTGGTTTGCCATTTGGGCAAACTGGCTCTGCCACTTTCGCAAAGCGAAAGCACTTGGGGCGACGTTCTGACCGATAGAAAATCCAGATGTTTGTTGAGAATTAGTATTAGCTCGCAATCTCGATGAAATGGCGAAGACATTTCATCGAAAGGAAATAGACGATAACAAGTGGGGCTTTGCCGCACGCATGGCAATTCTGTTTAAAATCGACACCGTCTATTCGCTCAAAACACCTCACGCCCTCTGGTGTTCGGCATCGCTTTGGCGGCTTGTTTTAAACTAAAATTGCCATGGTTTGAGTCATTTCCGCCCATCAAAAAAGTTAAGCTCCCACTCATCATTTTCAAATGGGAAGTATTTTTTTTCACCAATCAAAAGATTTCCATCCTTACGAGCTATGGGTACAACAAAGAATCCCCATTTATCTTCAAGTGCAAACGTAAATATTTTTATTTCATTGTCAACGATACTATCAATATCATCTTGAAGAATTTTATCTGCGTATTCGTCTGTAGTTTCAATATAGTTTGTTGCCCTAAAGTTTCTGGTACTTGTCATAAGCGGGTATTTATGCAAAACCTTATCATGATCATCACGCAGAATTAATTCAACATTCTCAGTATCAATATTTCTTGAAACAAACCCGTAACTTTTTGTAAGCTCTTCAAGGCTAGAAATCATAACAACTTCTGCACCTGTGTGAGTGTGAGCAATGAGTTTATATGGAGTGATAGGTGCATTGTTGATAAGGTTTGGTGCAATTAATCCAATCTTGTGAGCATTTTGGTATTTTGCTGCCCCTTCAAGGCATGTGAGTTTAAAATCCTGCACGGTCTTTTCTTTTTTTGACGATTCTATAATTTTCCCGGGGATAAACTCCTTTAGTGCATCTCTAAAGATGTCTATTTTGCAGGTCTGGCCTGTTAGTTTGATAAAATTAAAGTCACCTAACACGCCACTATTGTAAATTGGGTCTATAAATTTCTTAATAACGTAGTAAATATCAGCCTTAATAAGCATTGTAATTTCTTCTTTTGTGAT
>WQZK01000198.1 GCA_009780765.1 Defluviitaleaceae bacterium | reverse complement strand
GAGTACACTCGGCAGAAGAGCAAGCGATTTTCTTGTTTTTAGAGCCTTTTATAATCAAGAAACTTCCGCACTTAGGGCATGGTTTACCTGCTGGCTTGTTCCATGAAATAAATTCACATTCTGAGCTATGCTCACAACCAAAGTATTTACGCCCTTTTTTGCTTTTTTTGATTAGAACTTTGCCTTCACACACAGGGCAACTAGTGCCTGCATCTTCAAAAAATGGTTTGGTATTTCTACAATCAGGAAAGTTCGGGCAAGCTAGGAATTTACCAAATTTACCAAATTTGATAACCATGTTTGTGCCGCATAAATCGCAGATAACGTCAGTCTTTTCATCTTCAATAGAAACTTCGCCAACTTTTTCTTCGGCTTCTAATATTTTTTCATTAAAACCTGGGTAAAAATCACGCAAAAGCTCTTTCCAGTAAACTTCGCCGTCTTCAACTTTATCAAGTCCTTGCTCCATTTTTGCGGTAAAGTCTACGTCAACAATATTGTCAAAATTTTCTGAAACTATTTCGTTTACAATGCTACCAAGCTCAGTAGGGTAGAAAACCTTATTTTCTTTGGTTATATAATTTCTTGCGGTTAGTGTAGTTATTATGCTCGAATACGTACTAGGGCGACCAATGCCAAGCTCTTCCAAAGTTTTGACCAAAGAAGCGTCAGAAAATCTTGCAGGTGGCTGCGTGAAGTGCTGAATAGGGTTTACAGATTTAAGCCCAAGCTCTTCGCCCTCCTTAAGTGGTGGAATTTTAACATTAGATTGTTCTTGCTTTTCTTCATCCGCTTGGTTATAAACGCTCATAAACCCTGCAAATTTTAAAATAGAGCCACTTGCTCTTAAAGTATTAGTGCCAGCCTTAATTTTAACCGATAAAGTTTCAAACTTAGCATCGGGCATTTGGCTTGCAACATAACGCTCCCAGATTAGTTTGTATAATCTATACTGGTCGCGGCTTAAAGAGTCTTTAACCATTTCTGGTGAATATTTCGTAAATGTTGGTCTTATAGCCTCGTGTGCATCTTGGCTTCTTGCTCGGCCTTTATATTCATTCTTTTTATCTACAGAAAATTCTTTGCCAAAATTATCTACGATGTATTCTTTAACATCTACAAATGCTTCGTCTGAAATTCTAACAGAATCTGTACGTATATACGAAACCAAGCCGATGGTGCCTTCGCCCTTAACAGAAACACCTTCATAAAGCTGTTGAGCCAGTTGCATAGTTTTATTTGTTGCAAAAGATAGCACCTTAGATGCCTCCTGCTGCAACGTGCTCGTTGTAAACGGTGCTTGCGGTTTTCTAGCCTTTTCGCCAGTTTTAACTTCTTCTACAATAAATTTTGCTTTATTTAGCGATTTAACTATTTTTTCGGCTTCTTCTTTGGTTTTAACATCGCCTTTTAAGCTAACTTTTGCGTTAAATGTTGATTTGCCTGATTTTAAATCAGCATTAATGCTCCAGTATTCTTCGCGAACAAAATTTTCAATTTCTTCTTCTCTGTCGCAAATCATTTTAAGAGCAACAGACTGAACACGTCCAGCACTAAGCCCTTTTTTAACTTTTCGCCATAAAAATGGACCAATTTTATACCCAACAATTCTATCTAAAACACGCCTTGCTTGTTGTGCGTCAACAAGATTTGTGTCAATCTCTCTTGCTTCTTTAATTGCGTTTTTAACTGCATTTTTGGTAATTTCGTTAAAAGTAATTCTGTATGTTTCTTTATCTTCAAGCTTTAAGGCTGTTATTAGGTGCCAGCTTATTGCTTCGCCTTCTCTGTCGGGGTCGGTTGCGAGGTAAACTTTTTTGGCTTTTTTAACTTCTTTTCTGAGTTTTGCCAAAACTTCACCTTTGCCACGAATTGTTATATATTTAGGTTCGTAATCGTTTTCAAAATCAACGCCCATATCGCTTTTAGGCAAATCTCTAACATGCCCAACAGATGCCTCTATTTTATAAGAACTACCCAAAAACTTTTTTAAAGTTTTTGCTTTTGCGGGCGATTCCACTATAACTAAATTGTTTGCCATTGATGCTCCTCCATAAACTACTAAATTACACACAAAAGTAAAGATACAAGTATCTTTACTTATATTATAAACAAATATTCATTATATGTCCATCTTTTTTTATTTGCTGGTAGTGGTTTAAGTGGGAGAAGAGTGCCGGTTTGAGATTTTTCTATATCATTGCGAGTGCATTGTGAAAATCACTACCTCGGGGCTAACAAATACTCTTGGGATGCTAAAATATCTGCCAACGCCACTACTGATAAAAACGGGAACATCATCTGCCGAGTAAGCAAACCCATGTGCAAACCGCATGCCATATGCAGTTATGCTGTCTCTAAGCAGGTAAAAAGGTATTCCGAAAAAAGTTATTTGACCATTATGTGTGTGGCCCGATAATATTAAATCTATATCATGTGTTTGTTGTTGCATTGCTACATCAGGGTTATGTGAAATAAGTAGTATAAAATCGGAATAGTTTGATCTTTTTATAGCTTCCTCAATACTTGGTTTTCTATTCCATAAATCCTGAACACCACCAAGAAAAAAGCCATTTCTTATATGTAAGCCACTGTTATCAAGCGGAGTTATGCCAAGTTCTTCTTTCATAGAAAAAAGCCGCCTATAATCATCATGATTGCCCTCAACACCAAAAATACCGTCTGTTGTTTTTGTTTGTGATATCTGCACAAGCGTTCCCTGATAGTGGTTGTTACGCATTGAAAAATCTCCGCCAAGAAGTAGTAAATCTATATTTCTTTCGTTTAGCTCTAGAACTACTTCACGCATTTCTTCTTCTGTGATGGCGTGAAAATCTGTCATAAAAGCAATGCGGTAGCCCGAAAGTTCAGCTGGCCAGTTTTCGTTTTGAAACGGTAATTCAATAAATTGAATAAATTGCCCCAAGGTAAACCCGTGCAGAATATGAATAGTAAAAACAAGGCTTAAAACAAGCCCCATAAAAACTGAAAGCTTGAATTTTTTACGTTTTGTTTTGTGCCTAAAAACCATCATGCCCAAAAATGCTCCAAAACCGCCCAAAGCAAGTGTAAAAAATATTAGAACAGACTCATTAATACGCCACCCGCCACGAACAGCCTTTCTTTTGTCTAACGCATATAACAAAAATGTTAAGATATTTATAAACGCAAATAAAATGGCAAAAAACTCAAGTATCATATAATTTCAACCTCCGTAAGCTCTGCGTAAGCACTTTCTTCCAAAAACCGAATAATTGCTTCAATTAATTCACGCCTATGGCTTGCATCGCCCGAAACAATTGCAATGCCTATAGTTAGCGTTTTCAAAACATCTTCTGTGCCAATTTCTGCTATAGATACATTAAATTTATTCCGCACTTTTTGGGTAATACTTCGCCGCACCTGACGCTTATCTTTCAACGAGAACGAATGTGGGATATAGAATATTAATTTTGCTGATAGCGTAAACATAATATCACCTATAATTCAAGATAAAAAAGAAGCGGATAAAAATCCGCCCTTTTCTAATTATATTTAGATTTCTTCGAATCTTGCATTAAAGAATCTTAACATTTTAGGCTCGTAAGTAAATTTTAAGCCTTTAATTTTTTCCTTGTTTTTGTAAAGTTCGATAACTGCTTTAGCAACAACATCCATGTGAGCGTAAGTGTACGCACGTCTTGGAATTGTTAGTCTAACAAGCTCAAGCTTAGGTGCATGATTTTCGCCAGTGTTGATGTTACGCCCAGCAGAAATAATTCCACGCTCCATAGACCTAACGCCAGACTCTAAGTAAAGATTTGCAGCAAGTGCTTGTGCTGGGAACTCTTCTTGAGTAAGATGTGGGCAG
>WQZK01000197.1 GCA_009780765.1 Defluviitaleaceae bacterium | reverse complement strand
GCATAGAAAAAGGCGTTTAGATATATACATGTTTCTTCGCCAATAACCTCAGAAACAATAGATTTTTCTATCATAAGGCTTGTAATTTCATTTTCTATCAAGCCTTCTGAAACATTTAAAAGCTCAAAAACCTTTTCAATCAACGCCTGCCTTGGTAAATAAACATGGCCGTTATTTGTTGCCAAACTAAGCGTATATTTTATGCCCGCCCTAACCCTGTAGTTGCTAGCTTCAGAAATTCCCATACGATAAGCAATAGAATCGGCAATTTTAAAGCCAATGCCAATAATATCATCCGCCAAAGCATAAGGATTTTCTTTAACAATTTCAACCGTTCGTTCTTTATATTTTTTGTAAATTTTCAAAGCATATGTTGGCGAAATTCCGTAGCTTTGTAAAAACATCATCGCTTGCCTTAAATGCACTTGTTCGTGAAAAATTGCACTTATCGTCATAGCTTTTTCTAGTGTTATACCTTTAAGATTTGCAAGCTGCTCGGGGTAATTTTCGATAATGTCAAGCGTGTCTTCTTTAAATTCTTCAACAATTTTTTTTGCCATTTTCTCGCCAATACCTTTAATTAGGCCCGATGCAAGGTATTTTTCAATTCCTGATAAACTAGTTGGCACAGATTTGGTATAGTCTGCAACATTAAACTGCTTGCCATAAGTTGGGTGCATAACAAAAGAACCCGTCATCCTCAAAAATTCGCCCTCGTTAAGGTTTGGAATCATTCCAACGCAGGTAAGCTCGCCGTCTATCTCTTTTTCGTTCGTAACAGAAACAGTAAAAACAGTGTATCCATTTTCAGAATTTTGAAAAATTACACCCTCAACCGTTGCTTCTAAGACTCTATCGCTTTGCACAAACTGTTTATCCCCTCTTTATAATCATCAAAATTAAACAAATATGAGCCAGAAACAAAAATATTTGCCCCAGCATCGTAGGCCTCTTTAATCGTTGTGTTGTCAATTCCGCCGTCTACCTGAATATCAATATCAGAAATTTCTCTAATTTTTCTAATTTTTTCGCACATATCGGCCATAAATTTTTGCCCGCCAAAGCCTGGTTCTACTGTCATAATCAAAACCATATCAAGCTTTTTAAGATACGGTAAAATTTGTTCAACAGCCGTGTTTGGCTTAACAGAAATCGCAGCTTTAACGCCCCTAGATTTTATATAATTTATAAGCTCTAGTGCATTTTGTGTTGCTTCAAAATGAAACGTTATAATATCAGAGCCAGCATTAATAAAATCATCCACATATTGTTCTGGGTTTGAAATCATTAAATGCGTGTCAAAAATTATTTTCGATTTATCTCGTAAACATTTGATAATCGGTGCACCAAAGGTTATGTTAGGCACAAAATGCCCGTCCATAACATCTAAATGAATCATATGTGCACCTGCTTTTTCCATTTTTACAACTTCGTCTGCAAGCCTTGATAAATCCGAGGACAACACAGATGGAGAAATTTTTATATCCATTAAAAATAACCTACTCTCTATAAAATAAATTTTCGAGCTTTCTGGATTGGCTTCTGTGCCACAATTTTCACTAAAACAAAGATCTTTAATCTATTACTGCTAAAGAAATTATTTATTAGGTTCCAACCTCCCAGCTTACACCAAACTTATCTATAATATGAAAATCAAGCTCAAGCCAAGGCAAACTTTTTGGACCTTCGGGATCAAATAAAATAGCATCTTTTTTCAATATATCATATGCTTTTTGTACTGCTTCTTTTGTAAGCCCATATATACCAACTGTAACGGGCGAGTCAAAAGCCCTAGTGTTTCCTGCGTGGCATTCAGCGTTTGTTCCTTTAAGATGTGCTGCGCCTTCTAATTTGCTTTTTTCTGTCATAGATAATACTTCCGCATCACCGCACATTAACGAAAGATGAGCGTATGTACCATCATCATGTTTAACAGTTAATCCAAGCGTTAAATCAAAAGCCTCTTTATAAAGCTCTGCTGCTTCAATGGTTCCGTCTATACATAATTGTGCTATAATTCTCATTTATCTTCCTCCAGTAAATAATATTCTATAGCTTGCCATTATATTGATATTAGTCCATCATTAATCATATTTTGAACAGCTATTAACACACCGTTTTTACCATGATGGTATGTAAGCCCGCCTTGTAAATAAACTGCAAACGGCTCTCTTATAGGTGCATCGGCCGAAAACTCAATCGAAGCACCTTGTATAAACGCCCCAGCCGCCATTATTACTTGGCAGTCATAACCTGGCATGTCCCACGGCTCTGGCGAAACAAAGCTATCAACAGGAGCTGCCATCTGTACGCCCTTGCAAAAAGAAATAATATTTTCGGCATTTTTAAGAAGTATTGCCTGAACAATATCGCCCCGCTTTTCACAAGGCTTAGGTGTTACCGAAAAGCCTAGTTTTTCAAACAAAACGGCAGTAAATAACGCCATTTTCATGCTTGCTGCTGTTACGTTTGGGGCTAAAAATAGCCCTTGTGTGAAAGATTGTGTGATTCCTAAGCTAGGCCCTGCTTCTTTACCAATTCCCGGTGAAGATAGTTTCGCCGCAGCATTTTCAACACACTCTTCAGTACCAACAATATACCCACCAACTGGAGCAAGTCCACCACCGGGGTTTTTGATTAACGAACCAACTGTCATATCCGCACCAAGTTCTGAAGGTTCTAAGTAATCCGTAAATTCACCGTAGCAATTATCGACCATAATGCACAACTTATCATCAATATTTTTCACAAACTTTATTATATCGCTTATTTCATCTATTGTCAAAGAATGTCTTAAACTGTATCCTTTAGAGCGCTGAATTCCTATAACCTTAGTTCTTCCATTAATCGCATTTTTGATGTTTTCATAATCGAAAGAACCGTCTTCTAAAAGCGAAACCTCCGAGTAAATTATACCATTATCCATTAGCGAATTTCTTGTTTCTCTTATGCCAATCACGCCTTTTAGCGTGTCATAAGGCGTGCCTGTTATATATAAAAGCTCGTCGCCATGCTTTAAATTGCCAAAGAGTGCCAAAGAAAGTGCATGAGTACCAGAAATTATTTGAGGCCGGCAAAGTGCCGCTTCTGCCCCAAAAGCACTTGCGTAAATCTCTTCTAGCGTATCACGCCCTAAATCGTTATAGCCATATCCCGTAGAGCCAGCAAAGTGAACATCTGAAAGCCTATTATCCTGCATTGCCTTTAAAACTTTTAGCTGGTTATATTCGGCTATTTTTTCTATTTCTACAAATTGCTCATAAAGCTCTTTTTCAGCAATTTCAGAAATCTCTAAAAGCTTCGGGTTTATATTGTAATTATCTCGTAAAAAGTTGAATTTGCTCATTTCTGTCAACCAAAACCCCTTCATCTATTTGATGCCTAAACCATGTTAATTGCCTTTTCGCAAACCTTCTTGTATCTCTTTTTAAAATTTCTATGGCAAAATCTTTCGTCCACTCGCCCTTTAAAAATGGCACAATTTCCTTATACCCAAGCCCTTGCATAGAAGTTAGCGTTTCATTATAACCCATTTTCAAAAGATTTTCAACCTCTTCTATCAGCCCTTTTTTCATCATAATGTCAACCCGCTCATTTATACGCTCATAAAGCTTTGCCCTATCCATATCTAATATAAAAATCTCCGCATCGTATGGGCTTTTTTTGCTCTTTTCCTCTAAATTATGCACAGAAATTTTTTGCCCAGTTTGCTTGTAAAATTCTAAAGCTCTGATAACACGCTTTATATTATTTGGATGAATTTTTTCATAAGAGCCAAAATCAACTTCTTTAAGCATGTTATGAACATATTCGTTACCGTTTGTCTTAGCTAAAATACTAAGTTCTTCTCTGTACTCAGTGTCTTTTTCATTATCGTCCGAAAAATCGGTATCTTTTAGCAATGCATTT
>WQZK01000196.1 GCA_009780765.1 Defluviitaleaceae bacterium | reverse complement strand
GGCGATGCGGTGCTGGTTGTTATTCGTTAGCACGAGGTCAATGATTTGCCTCAGTTTTAGATACAACCAGCATCGTTCTTTTCAAACTTTACTTAGTATACCAGCTCCGCATCTTTTTTATCACAACTTCGTTAGGCGACAGTTGCAGAACATTTAAGTTGTGTATAAAATTATTAAAAGGAAAAAAACTTAAAACCGTAATTGGGATTAATTAAGGTAATATTTGGGTTTTGGAAACAAGGCGGAAGGATTTTACCTGTTGTTACGTTACGGTTTAGCTTCGTTGTAACTATAAGACTATTTTTGTTTGGAGGTGATGATGAAAAAAATATTATTTTCTGTTTTATTGTTATGGTTTGTTAATTTTGCTTTTACCCAAGGCTTGGAAGAGTTGCCAGCCGAACATATGATAGAATTTATACTAATTCTACAGGCTTCAATTACTATAGATAATGCAATAGGTAGCAATGTACCAGAAGGATTTCACCCTATGGGAGAAAATGCGTATGCAGTAGGTAATGGTATTAATGACTTAGGTATAACGATGCTACATACTAATAGGAATGGGATTGTTGAAATGGGTGCTATATCAGTACAGTTTAACCAAATTTCTGAAGCAAGTTCGTTTTTGTCGCGACTATATTTTTTCATGGAAGAACATTTGGGAGCCTCCTTTATTACCGAAACGAGTATGGGTCAGGCTTATAAATGGGGTGGATTAAATCTTTTCGGACATATAAATGCTCCGCGACGTAACAATGAAGGGGCAATACTTGTCAATATTCTTTTTTCAAGAAATGTCATTGATTTTTGATATCGGCTTTGATGATTAGCAAAAATAATATTCAGGATATATAATATTATATTATCAGGACAGAAATTTGCAAGATTGTTTTGTAAAGTATTTGAAGTTGCAGTTATATGTATGTGTTGACACAACCGTCGCCTAACACACGATAAAAGCTGCGCAGCCCTATCGGGCTGCTTGGCTTCCGCAAAATACTGTTCGGGCTTTCATCCCTCTGCAGCATTTTGCTCCAGCACATTTTGCTAACCCTGGTCTTGCTACGCAAGCCCTTATTCGGGTTAGCAAAATGTCATTTATCTTAAACGTTATACGACATTTGCGCAAAATTTATGGAAATAAATTGCTTTAAATGTAAAAAATAAAAAATATTTTTATCTCGCATTATCCTACGCAAACACCATCCTTAGAGTATGAAATTTACACGGAATAAGGCAAAAAGAAGAAAATAAATTAAGACGCCTTCGGCGAATTATCCAAAATAATGGTAAAATAGGCTAATGCTCATTATAATAAAGAATTTATCCCAAAAACAGCGCAAAATTGCCTAAACCACTTGTGCAAAAATATGAAAAATGGCAAAATGGCAACAATGATTGGAATTACAGCCCAAAAAAAAAAACCCATTCTTGGTATCCGGTTCAATCAATCAATTGTGATTTTTCTTTTCAGCATGTCAACTATCTAATAGCATATATTCAATTAAACAATATATTTTTCTCAATTTTTATGGAAGAATGCCGAAAAACGGCTTTTTATAACTACAAAGTGGAAAATTAATACAATTAAGGAGTGAACATTATGGAAAAGGTTTTAGAATTATTGAAAGGGGTTTTGCAGAAATCCAACACGCTGATTGGCAAACTGCCATTTAAGGGTCTTGCGGAAAAACACATTCCCGCCGGAGCAATCTGCAAAGTGCCATTTCTGGTAACCATCATCGCCCTAAGCAATTATATCGCTCTGGGTCTTGCCGCGCTTTTACTGGTAGCTGTAATCACCCCTTCCGGCGAAAATAAAAACACAAGGAGTACAAGAAACGACCCAAGTGTACTTAGCCTTACCGGACGGGCAAGCAACGCATCTGATTTTACATTTAGGTTAAATCAAGCAGGAAACGGCGTTATTATTACAGGTGTAACAGGAGGACCTCAGCGAATAAATGTCCCTGCTAGAATTGACGGCGTGCCTGTAACAGGAATTGACAATAATGCTTTTAACGGCAATAGTATAATAATTAACTTTGCAACAGCAGACTTTGAGCGAGTTCGAAATGCAAAAGCAGGAATAACCTCTATTACAATTCCTAACACAGTAACAAGTATAGGCAACAATGCGTTTGCCAATACCGCGATAACTAGCTTCAACATACCCAACAGTGTTACCAGAATTGGAACCGGTGTGTTTGCAAATACTAATTTGAGAAAAATTGTTATTCCAAGTAGTATTGAACGCCTTAGCGTGGAGGATGGCATGCATAGAAGTGGCTGGACGGATATTTTTTCTAATTGTATTTTTTTAGAGGAAATAGTTTTTCCGGATAATATGGAAATTATTCCTCGTCTCTATAGCTCCAGACCTGCATTGAAAAAAATGAATTTACCCAGAAACCTCAAGTACATGACCTCTCGTAGTTTATCTATGCCTGAGCTTGTAGATTTGATAATTCCTGATAGCCTGACAGAAATTATTTTTGTGGAATATAGGGAA
Source organism: Defluviitaleaceae bacterium (assembly GCA_009780765.1). Lineage (GTDB taxonomy): Bacteria > Bacillota > Clostridia > Lachnospirales > UBA5962 > WQZK01. The sequence continues at coordinate 1,445 of WQZK01000196.1, read as the reverse complement.
AGATCTAGAGAAGTACCATTGTTAGTAGCAAGAGAAATTTATAGTGTATATACTAATGGCGTTTGGAGATGGTTTTACACTATGGAAGAAGCAATTCGAAATATAGAAGCGTTTAGGCCACTTGATCCTAGATCAATTAGTGCATCATTTAGTGACGAAGTTCATGTTTATTATAATGGATGGTATGCAGCAGAAAATCATAGTACTTTCCGCGGTTCCCAAAAACTGCCTTTAAGAACGCGCCAGCGGCTTATTGAATTGGGCTACAATGGGGAATTTTGAGGTGAGAAATGGCAAAATTAGTACCTGAACCAGATGGGTCAATAAAGGAAATAAAACCCAATCAAATAGGACAATTGTTTACCAGAAAAGAACTAGGTATCAAACCTCAAGATTTACATAAAGGCACTGTCGGAGACTATATGTTTTTTACAATCAACAATGAAAATTATAGTAACGAACTGCATCGTGATGGCATTGTGTATCAGCCGAAAGACAGCAAAGATCTTGTACCTGGATCAGAAAATTGCCCTCCAGGAAATGGCTTGAATCTGAAAAACAAGCGTATTTTGGTACGTTTTTGTGATACAGGGCAAGCCGCATTTGAATTTATCGGTATTGCAACGAGTATAGTTCGTTATGATCAAACAAGAAATAAAATTTTTATGAAGTAGAATAAAAATAATATCTAATAGCGCAAACGTCGTATAACCAAACAGGATTGTATATGTACGCCGCTTGAGGCGGCTAGGCTCCGAAAAATCCCAGTCGGCTTCGCCTTTGTGGGATTTTGTCTCCGCCACATTCCAGCCCACCGCAAACCTGCGGTTTGCTTTATAAGGTGGGCTGGAACGTCATATAAAATACGTTATGTGAAATACGGGCTAAGTTGAAAAATTGATTATTGACATAATACTTCAAAAAGTGTAATTTTAAGTCAAGAAGAAAGAATAATGGAAATAAAATCTGCAAAAGATGTAAATGGCAATATTCAAGAAAAAATCTCTAAATTGTATGTGGAAGCATTTGGGAAGGATATGGATGCCATTTCAAAGAACCCAGAAAAATTGGTTAAAGCTTTTACACATATGTTTGTAGTTGATGATTTTTATGTTTGCATAATCGACAATGAAGTTGTAGGAATAGCGGCTTGTACAAATAAAGAAACATATAGTATAAAACATGATAAAAAATATTTGATTAAGGAATTAGGTTTAATTAAGGGTTTGGTGGCAAATATGATTTTAAAAAAAATTTTTACAAAACCCCGGAAATATTCAATAGAAATTAATGGTAAAACAGGTTCAATTGAAAATGTTGTTACAAACAGTAATTACCGAAAGAAAGGTATAGCAACATCAATAATGGAATATATTTTCGCATTAAATATGTACGAAAAATACATTTTAGAAGTTTTTGACACAAATGAAAATGCAATAAAACTG
>WQZK01000195.1 GCA_009780765.1 Defluviitaleaceae bacterium | reverse complement strand
TGAAAAAGATGTTGAAATATATGAAGATATTACGGTTATAAGGGTTGAAAATGCACGAGAGGCACTTTCTTATATAGCCATGAACTTTTATGGAAATAACCATAAAAATATGAATATGATTGGCGTTACAGGAACAAACGGCAAAACCTCGATAACATATTTTTTAGAAGCAATTTTGCAAGAAGCAGGCATTAAGAATGGTGTTATTGGCACAACTGGTGCAAGAATTGGCGAAGAAACACTTGATATAAATATTGCAACAAGCACCACGCCAGATTCTTTGGAGCTTCACCAGATACTTAAAGCCATGTATGAAAAAGGGGTTAAGGCTGTTATAATGGAGGTTACTTCTCATGCACTAGAGCTTAAAAAGTTAGATGGAGTAATTTTTGATCACGCAATTTTTACAAACTTAACGCAAGACCACTTGGATTTGCACGGAACCATGGAAAATTACGCAAATGCAAAGGCTAAACTATTTGCTCAAAGCAACTCTTCTGTTTTAAATTTAGATGATGAGTATTATAATTACATGGCAGAAAAAGCTATGGGTAAAATTAAGACATATAGCATAGAAAAAAGTAGCGACTTTAGGGCTTTGGATGTTAAATATTCGGCGAGCTCCATTGAGTTTTTGGTAAATTCGCATGAGTTTAAGATTCCTATTGCAGGAAGATTTACGGTATATAATTCTTTGGCGGTTATAGCCACGGCTTTTAATTTAGGGATTGATGCCGAAATAGTTAAATCAGCTCTTAGCAAGTTAAAAGGTGTTCCAGGCAGGATACAAAGTGTTAAAAACACTAGAGAAATTAATATTATAGTAGATTATGCTCACACGCCTGACGGGCTTAAAAATATTATCGAGGCTGTTCGTGAATTTACTGCGGGCAAAGTTATAACAGTTTTTGGCTGCGGAGGTGACAGAGATGCCACCAAGAGACCGATAATGGGTGAAATTTCGGCAGAATTAAGCGATTTTACAATAATTACTTCCGATAATCCGCGTTCTGAAAACCCTGAAAATATTCTTTCAGACGTAGAAGTAGGGATTTCGCCAATAACTTCAAATTATATAAAAATTGTTGATAGACGAGAAGCGATTGAAAAAGCTATTAGTATGGCGAAAAAAGGCGATAGTATAATAATCGCAGGTAAAGGGCATGAAAATTATCAAATTTTTGCAAATGAAACGGTGCATTTTGACGATGTAGAGGTTTCGATAGAAGCTTTAAACAGAGGTTATAAAATGAGAAGCTTAAAACTTTCTAAAATTGCAGAGGCGGTTTCTGGCATACTACATGCAAACGATGGAAATTTAGAGATTAACTCCGTTGCCATAGATACCAGAAAAGATTGTATAAACAGCCTTTTTGTGCCAATTAAAGGAACAAATTTTGATGCTCACGATTTTATAGATTTAGCATTTGAAAAAGGGGCGGTTTGCGTTTTGAGCGAGAGAATGCTTAACACAAATAAGCCTTATATACTTGTTAAATCTACTAACTATGCACTTTTAGAGCTTGCTAAATACTACAAAAGCCTATTTAACGTAAAAGTTATTGGAATTACAGGAAGCTCGGGTAAAACAACGACAAAAGATATGATTGCCGCGGTTTTAGCCGAGAAATACAACGTTGTAAAAACGGAAGGTAATTATAATAACGAAATAGGCTTGCCGCTTACTGTTTTTAGAACAACTGCTGAAACCGAAGTTTTAGTTTTAGAAATGGGCATGAACAATTTTGGTGAAATATCTAGGCTTAGTATGGTTGGCGAACCTGATATTTGTGTCATAACTAATATTGGCACCTCTCATATAGATAATTTAGGCAGTAGAGAAGGCATTTTTCAGGCGAAATCTGAAATTTTTGAATACATGAAAAAAGACGGGGTTGCCATATTAAATGCTGATTGTGATAAGTTAATCACACTATCTGACAAAGAATTTGCAAAACATTATATCTCCTTAGAAAACTACATTGATTGCTTCGGGTATGATTTGCAAAATATAGGGTCTGAAGGGTTGTCCTTTAAAGTAGATTTTTCAGGAGAAATATATGAAGTGAACCTTAATTATCCAGGGAGGTTTATGGTATATAATGCAATGAATGCAATAGTTTGCGGGAAATTATTAGGGCTTTCTAAAGAAGAAATCGAAAAAGGGCTTTCTAAATTTATTTCATCAAAAGATAGAATGAAAATTCAAACATCAAAAGCAGGTATCAAAGTGATTAACGATGTTTATAACGCCAATCCTCATTCTATGACAGAGGCTTTAACAATGCTCTCAGAATTTAATGGACAAAAAGCTGCAATTATTGGCGATATGTTTGGGCTTGGCGAACATTCTGAAAGCCTACACATAGAAGTTGCTGAAAAATTAGCCACTTTAAGCATAAATAAAATAATTTGTATTGGCAAATATGCAAAATTGATGTATAATTTTTTAGTAGAGGCTGATAAAAGCGGTGTATATTATTTCGAAACAAAAGAAGAGTTTATCGAAAATGGATTAAATTTATTACAAAGTATGAACACTGTGTTGGTTAAAGCTTCTAGAGGCATGGAATTTGAGAAAATAGTTGAGGTGCTAGGATGAATGATTTAGTTTCTGCGATAATTGCGTTATTAATTGCATTTTTGGTAAATGTTATACTTTTGCCATTTGTTATACCAATTTTAAGAAAAATTAAGTTTGGGCAAAATGTTAGGCAAGATGGACCAAACTCGCACCTAAAAAAAACAGGCACGCCAACAATGGGCGGAATTGTTATACTTATAAGCTTTGTGGCTGGGTCTTTAATTTTTCTTAGAGATAATACACAAGCTATTGTTATTGTGCTTGTAACGCTTAGTTTTGGCGTTATTGGATTTATTGATGATTATATTAAAGTTGTTAAAAAACGCTCGCTAGGGCTTCGTGGCAAGCAAAAAATAGTGCTTCAGTTTATTGTTTCTGCGGGATTTGTTGCATATCTTGTTATGAATAATGAAGCAAATAACTATTCATCTGTTTATATTCCGTTTGTTAATGACTATGCACTTGACTTGGGCATTTTCTTTATTCCGCTTATGCTTTTTGGAATACTTGGCATTACAAACGCAGTTAATTTAACTGATGGGCTTGACGGATTAGCAACAGGAGTAACAGCTTTAGTTGTAACATTTTTCACACTTGCAGCATGGGCATTATCTAGCACTATTTTGCCAGTTACGGGTGCTGCAGTTGGTTCGCTTGTTGGATTTTTATTATTTAACAAGTATCCCGCTAAAGTTTTTATGGGCGATACAGGTTCGCTTGCTCTTGGTGGTTTAGTTGTTTCTGTTGCAATTGTTTTGCGTATGCCGATATTTTTGGTTATAGTTGGGCTTATTTATGTTTTAGAGGCTTTATCGGTTACAATACAAGTTTTCTATTTTAAGATAACTGGCGGGAAAAGGTTCTTCAAAATGGCACCACTTCACCATCATTATGAACTTAAAGGCTGGAGTGAAACTAAAGTTGTAAAGGTTTTCTATTTAGTAACGGCAATACTTTGTTTAGTAGGATTTGTAGGTGCACAGAATATGTTCTAGTGAGGTGAAATTATGGATTTATTCGGTAAAAAAGCTTTGGTATGCGGAATGGCAACAAGTGGTATTTCTGCGGCAAAGCTTTTGAGAAGCAAAGGTGCCATTGTAACTTTGCAAGATTTGAAGGAAGAAGAAAAATTTGATATTGATTTGAATAAAATTAAATCGCTTGGAATTGATTTGTTTTTAGGGAAAAACCCTGATGAGATAGTAGGGGATTTTGACTTGATGGTTATAAGCCCAGGGCTTGATTTAGAACTTTCTTTTATTAGAAAAGCTATGGAGTTAGGAGTTGAAGTAATTGGCGAGTTTGAACTTGGTGCTAGATTTTGCAAGGCTCCTATTTTAGCGATTACTGGTACTAATGGCAAAACAACAACAACTGC